>JAZLBB010000045.1:0-2222 GCA_045613465.1 Candidatus Egerieisoma sp. | reverse complement strand
AGGCGAACAAAGGTTTTGTAAATCCCGAACGGCTATGCCGTGCCGGTTGGCTACCTTTGTCTTTAAGAATGGGTTAAACCTAAGAAAAAGAGTGTTCATGAGACTCAGTGTAGATTATAAAAATTATAAATTAGGGGGGGGTGAATTTGTCACCTCACTTTTCACATGCAATAATGTAAACATCACATAAGACAATTTAAAAAGGCGTTTTTCTGTTTAACCGGCAGGAAAGCGCCTTTGCTTTTTCAGTCAACAACAAAAATTTTAAAATATGACAGACAACAAGATTTTAAACTATGAGACTCCCCAGGTGGAGCTGATGGAAGTAGAAGTGGAAAATGGTTTTGCTGCAAGTGCAAATCCGGCGGATTTTGGCTGGGGAGGAAATTTGAGTTAACCGATAAAACAGAGAGAAAGATGAAAAAGTTTTTATTCTGTACAATTATGGCTTCTCTGTTGGCACTCACAGGATGCCAGAAAGAGGAGTTGATGAATGACAATAACACCCCTGGCAGTGGCGAGAAGGTGATTCTTACTGCCAATATACAAGGCGCGGCACAGACCCGTGTAACACTGACCCCCGTTACTGAAAATGGTACCACCATTGTTAAGGTGGCATGGAATGAGAGTGGGGAGAAATTCATGGTGTATGGCTTGGGTGAAAACGGAATGCCAAATCCAAGTTCACTAGAATGGTTTACCCAGATAGAGGGTACCAATCAGTTTGTGGGCACACTGCCATCAACCAACAATGGTACCTATTGTGCTTTTTATGGTGATGATGAAGGAGGTTCTAACGTCTTCGAATTTTTCTTGGATGAACAAGATGGAACACTCTATCAACGTGACGAAAATTATTCAACAGTGTTGATGGGAGCGGAGTTCAGCAGTTTCTCTGAGCCAATTACATTTAAGCAGATGACAGCTATCCTTAAGCCTACATTTAAAGTTGTAGATGCTGATATTGACAAAACCATCACTAAGATTGTAATGGGCAATGTTATATCACCTACTAGCGCAGTAGTTTCTGAAGAAATCATCATTGCCCCCACTTCATCCGCAACTGCTTTGGCGGATGATATCTATATTCACCTACCAATAATGAATATGCATGATGGTAAATACCTTGCCGGCCACGAATTTACCTTCACTGTAACAGCTGGTGGCAAAGATTATACCGGCTCACTCACCATTCCTACAGGCATGAGCATTGAGGAGGGTAAGTTCTATACGGCAACGATCGCTTTGACTGAGACTTGCAACTTGCCGAAAGGTACTACTTTTATGGCGGCTTTAAAGACAGAACTTGAAGCTAATGCTGATGTAAAAGCAATCAAGTTTGTAGCAGGAAGTAGTGCTGATGAAATGAACGCTGCATGTGCTTTCACTAACGATATTTATAAAATGCCAGCCAATGCGAAATATAAAATAATAGATGCTGATGGCACTAATCTTAAAACCCTTGAAATCCATACCGATGCCGAGGTGTTTATTTTCAATCAGAGTTGTTATAGAATGTTTTATGGGAATGAATCTGGACCTACTAAATTTTCAGAAATTACTACTATTGATTTCGGTAATTGTATCAACACCTCAAATGTGACGAATATGACAGAAATGTTTTGCGCTTGTACAACACTCTCTTCTCTTGACTTGAGTTCATTTGATACATCAAATGTGACGAGTATGAAAAAAATGTTTTCCGGTTGTACAAGCTTTTCATCGCTCAATTTAACTGGATTCCAATTTAAAGACGATGTAGATGTCGGTAAGATGTTTCAAAGGGCAGGAGCAAATTCAGGTTTTACTATTAAAGTAGATGCGGATGGCTATAGATACCTGAAAAACAAAAATACATATATAGGTAGCAATGCCAAGTATGTGCAGCCTGATGGTACAGACTGGCCGGCAGGTGAATAGTTTTGCCAAAACCAAAGACCTAATCTAAATTCCATAGGGCAGGCCCTGCAGCCAAAGGATGAGGTTGTGGGGCTTGTTTTTATGGACATATAGACACAAAAAAAAGACACCTGCAAATCTGCAAGTGTCTTAAATTTTTTGTAGCGCGACCCAGGATTGAACTGGGGACCTCATGATTATGAATCATGCGCTCTAACCAGCTGAGCTATCGCGCCAACATGTAGTTGAGATATTAGGACTCGAACCCAAACCAAGAGAGCCAGAATCTCTTGTGCTACCATTACACCATATCTCAATGAGCA
>JAZLBB010000044.1:0-1545 GCA_045613465.1 Candidatus Egerieisoma sp. | reverse complement strand
TACTCTACAACAGATAGAGAGTTATCTGTTAATGCGCCACTACGACGGTTTAATGAAGACAGGACGTCTTAAAGGCCGTTCGGGAATGTAATTTTTTGATAGTTCTTTTGAAATGATAAGACTGAAAAGCGACGAGGAGATTGAAATCCTTAGAGAGAATGCCATTCTTGTTTCAAAAACTCTGGCAGAGGTTGGTAAAGCAATTGCACCAGGAGTAAAAACAATAGCTCTTGATAAATTGGCTGAAACTTTCATCAGAGATAATGGAGCAGTTCCAGGCTTCCTCGGATATGGTGGCTTTCCATACACATTGTGTATCTCAGTAAATGATTTTGTGGTTCACGGATTTCCAGGGGACTACACTCTCAAGGAAGGAGATATAGTTTCAGTGGATTGTGGAACCATTTATAAGGGATTTTACGGAGACTCGGCCTATACATTCCCTGTTGGTGAAATAAATGCCGAGGCTGCAAATCTTTTAAAAGTTACAAAAGAATCCCTATATTTGGGGGCTGAAAAGGCAATAGCCGGTAACAGATTGGGAGATATTGGCAGTGCGGTACAACAGTATGCCGAAAAGCATGGTTTTTCAGTAGTTAGAGAGATGGTTGGGCATGGTATTGGAACCAATATGCATGAATCACCAGAAGTTCCAAACTACGGAAAGGCCGGCAACGGCAAGAAACTGAAGGAAGGTATGGTTCTTTGTATTGAGCCAATGATCAATGCAGGAAAAAAAGATATCTACCTTCATAGGAATGGTTGGGAGGTTAGCACTGTAGATAAAAAACTGTCAGCTCACTTTGAGTTTATGGTTGCAGTGAGGGCTGGTAAAGCTGATGTCTTGACAACATTTGATTATATCGAAAATAAATTTTAATAACGTTAAATTTGTAAGGAAATAAATATGGCAAAACAATCTGCTATAGAAAAGGATGGAACAATTGTTGAAGCGTTGTCCAATGCAATGTTCAGAGTAGAATTGGATAATGGACACGTAATTATCGCACACATATCGGGAAAAATGAGAATGCACTACATTAGAATTTTGCCTGGCGATAAAGTAAGAGTTGAAATGTCCCCTTACGATTTGACAAAGGGAAGGATTTCTTTCAGATACAAATAAAAAATAAAATACAATGAAAGTAAAAGCATCCATTAAAAAGCGTAGTGAAGACTGCAAGATCGTTAAACGCAAAGGTCGTTTATATGTAATTTGCAAAAAGAACCCTAAGTTCAAAATGCGCCAAGGATAATTCCAATTTGTAAACAATAAAGAATAAAATAAATAATTATGGCACGTATAGCCGGAGTAGATTTACCAAAAAACAAACGTGGAGAGATAGGTTTGACCTATATCTTTGGAATTGGTCACAGTTCTGCCAAAAAAATCCTTAGTAAGAACGGTATTGATTTCAATATTAAGGTGCAAGATTGGACAGACGACCAAATCGCTGCAATTCGCGCAACAATTGCAGAAGAGTATAAAATTGAGGGCGAGCTTCGTTCTGCTATTCAATTGAACATCAAACGTCTTATGGATAT
>JAZLBB010000043.1:0-8980 GCA_045613465.1 Candidatus Egerieisoma sp. | reverse complement strand
TCCCGAACAGAGAAGTTAAGCCCGTTAGCGCCGATGGTACTGCTATACCAAGTGGGAGAGTAGGTAGCCGCCAACCTTCAGAGACCTTCAGATGAAAATCTGGAGGTCTTTTTTTTGTGTGAGTAATCGGCTACCTACTCTCTTAGGCATCTTCAGACGCCCGGCGGAGGGTGTGTGTAATGGAAGCCCGGGAGCCGCACCCGGCGTGAGCCGTTGATAAAACTGGAGGTCTTTTTTTTAAATCTGCTATCTGTATTATTTAGCGACATTTTGGCAGAGAATGGTGTGTGGTATGGCATTTGATATTTGTCGGGAAGAAAATAATTAATTTATAAGATATGCAGAAAGGAAATATTGGGGTAACTACAGAGAATATATTCCCCGTTATTAAGAAATTTTTGTACTCTGATCATGAGATTTTCCTAAGAGAGTTGGTAGCCAATGCTGTGGATGCTACTCAGAAGATGAAGGCTGTAGCTTCCAAAGGGGAGTTCAATGGAGAACTTGGTGATCTTACTATTCGTGTTGCCGTTGATTCTGAGGCTAATACGCTTACCATTACTGATAGAGGTATTGGTATGACTGCTGAGGAGGTTGACAAATATATCAATCAGATTGCTTTTTCAAGTGCCGGTGAGTTCCTAGAGAAGTATAAGGATCAGCTGAATAGCATTATTGGTCATTTTGGTCTTGGTTTTTATTCTTCTTTTATGGTTTCTAAGAAGGTGGATATTAAGACTCTTTCTTGGAAAGAGGGTTCTAAGGCGGTTAAGTGGAGCTGCGATGGTTCTCCAGAGTATACTATGGAGGAGATTGACAAGACAGACCGTGGAACAGAGATTACCCTTTATCTGGATGATGAGAGCAAGGAGTTTGCGGGTAAGAGCAAGATTAATGAGCTGTTGAACAAGTATTGCAAGTTTATGCCTGTTCCAATTGCGTTTGGCAAAGAGGAGGAGTGGAAAGACGGCAAGTATGTTGATACTGATAAGGATAAGATTATCAATGATTCTACACCTCTTTGGAGCAAAACTCCGTCTGAGATTACTCATGAGGAGTATATGGAGTTCTACCGTAAGCTTTATCCTATGCAGGAGGATCCTTTGTTCTATATTCATTTGAATGTTGATTATCCGTTTAATCTTACTGGTATCCTTTATTTCCCTAAGATTAAGGATAGAATGGATATTTCAAAGAACAAGATCCAGCTTTATTGCAACCAGATGTTTGTGACTGATTCTGTGGAGAATATTGTTCCAGACTTCCTTACTTTGCTTTATGGTGTGATTGATTCTCCAGATATTCCTTTGAATGTTTCTAGAAGTTATCTTCAGAGCGATTCTAACGTTAAGAAGATCTCTAGCTATATTACTAGAAAGGTGGCAGACAGATTGGATGAGATTTCAAGGAACGAGAAGGAGCAGTTCCAGGAGAAGTGGGACAACCTTAAGTTGTTCATTGAGTACGGAATGCTTTCGGATGAGAAATTCTACGATAAGGCTGTGAAGTTTGCGTTGATGAAGACTGTTGACGGCAAGTATTTCAAGTATGATGAGTTCAAGGCTCTTATTGAGGGTGAGCAGACTGATAAGAATAATAAACTTGTTTATTTGTATACTACTGATCCTGTGGCTCAGTATTCGTACATTGAGGCTGCGAAGAATAAGGGATACCAGGTGCTTGTATTTGACAGCCAGTTGGATGCACACTTTGTAAACCTTCTTGAGAGCAAGTTTGAGAATTCTACTTTTGCCCGTGTGGATGCAGACAGCATTGACAACCTTATCCAGAAGGAGAATAAAGAGAAGCCTGCTTTGAAAGAGGGTATGGAGAAGGACCTTGGATTTGCTTTTGAGGCAGTGCTGCCAGAGGGAGCGCATTATCAGGTTCAGGTAGACAATTTGGGTGCGACTGCTGCTCCAATTGTAATTACTCAGAGCGAGTTTATGCGTAGATATAGAGAGATGAGCGCACTTAACGGAGGACTTAATTTCTACGGTTCAATGCCTGATTCATATACAATTACCCTTAACTATGAGAACCCTATCATTAAGGATATCATTGATTCAATGGAAAGTGAGACAGCCTGCAAGGTATCTGACATCAAAGGTGAGACCGATGAGGAGAAGACTGCAGCAAGAAAGGCTATTATGGCAGACTTTGCTAAAGGCAATGATCTTATGAAGCAGACTGTTGATCTTGCACTTCTTTCAAACAATATGCTTAAGGGTAAAGAGTTGCATGATTTTATCCAGAGAAGCCTGGAATTGTTGAAGAAATAAGGCATCATCAGATGCCCGGCGGAGGCCGTCTGTAACGGAAGGCCGGGAGACGCACTCTGCGTGAGCAGTAAAAAATAACTGTCGGGAAAAAAATTTTCATCCCGACAGTTTTGTATTGTTTATCTGTTTTAACGGTTTATCGGGAGGAGAATTTCTTTTATTTTTGCACATATATGAAGAGGAGGAAAACATATTTTATAGTATCGGCACTCTTTGTGGTGTATATTGTGGCAGTGATGTGTCTTACCTTGTTGGATTTATCTGACAAGACTCAAGAGTTGCCAAAGTATTTTCTGGGGATTCCGATGGATAAGATTGCCCACTTCCTTATGTATTTTGCATATCCGATTGTAGGTTGGCTGATGGTAAACTACAATAAAAGGATTAAGATAGGGCAGAAGTATGTATTTGCGTGCCTTATTATTTCGGGATTGGCATTTGCTGCTTTTACTGAGACGGCGCAAGGCCTTTTTACAACTTATAGAGAGCCTGATCCTTTTGATTTTTTAGCTAATGTGCTTGGTATTTTGGTGGGAAGCTGTTTGATATGGATGTTCAGGAAGTGTGCTACACGGGTTTGTGATGCTTTTCAGGAGTATATGCACAATAAATTGTACAGATAATTGTAAAAAAGAAAGGGGATTAGTCATCCCCTTTTCTTATGTTTGAATTTTTGTCTAAGTCTATGATATTTGGATTTCCATAATAGGTTAGATTGCAAGCTTTACCTACTAGAATTTTAAGATCTCCAGTGCATCTTATTTTAGTATTGCTGGCTCCCGATAGTTCTGTGTAACCGTTTTGAGTGGCGTAGTTTTGTGCTTTAAGCGAACTGGCACCAGATGTTGCAGATTTTATATAATCTGAACTGCCTTCCAATTTGAGATTTGCAGCTCCGCTGCAAGATACCTCAGTGTATTTGTGTGTGCCGTTAACACTTACATTTGAGGCTCCGCTCACTTCAATGTCAAATTCTTTTGAATTGCAGTTGAGAACTACAGATGTGGCACCACTGGCTTCAGTATCTATTTTTGTGAAATTGCCTGACATATTTAACTTTGAAGCGCCGCTGCAATCTATAGAGAGTTCATTACCGTTGATTTCCAATCCTTTTAAAGAGGTAGCACCGCTAAGTTCAATATCAAGATCTTTGGTCTCAAATGAGCCGGTTGCCGTTAATTTTGAGGCTCCAGAAAGGTCTATTTCCTCTATGGTTGGCATCTGGAGGTATACCTTAATTCCAGCATTATCCTTTTTTACCATTTTAATGTTTGGCTTCATAGTTAGAGTGAGTTCTCCCATATGGTATCTTACGTCGAGATACTCTTCGTATGCTTCGTCACATATTATGGTTACACCTTCCTGTTTTCCTTGTACAATCTCAATGTCATATATTGAGCTTGCATCTATACTTTTTACAGTTTTAAAATTATAATTCTTTGTAATTGTGCCAGTTGCACAAAAAGACAACGTAGCAATGTGCAATAATGCCAGTGTGAAGAGAATTTTTTTCATATTAAGTAATTTTAAATGTTATTCAATAGGTTTATCTGCGACTGCATATAGGGTTTTAATTTGTTTAAGGCTTGCAGTCTTGGCCTTGTAGTATTCCCTTAGAATTTCTGCTCGTTTTTTTGCTGGCAGTTCTGCTGGGAGTTGTTCAGAGAGGGGTACCGCCTCTTCTGTTATTGTTTTAATTGAATTTATCATGTGTTGCTGGTCGTCTGTAAATAGTTGCAGCAATAGAGCCTCTTCTAAATACATTTCATGAGCCAGTTCTTGTATTTCAATTTTATAGCGATCTTCTTCTGAAGTGTGTCCTAGTGTTATAAATAGTGCTATAATTATAGCTGCAGCTGCTGAGGCTGTTCCAAACAGATATCTGCGGTTCCATATAGTCACTTTTCTCGCTTTTGGAGCATTCGCATTATTTGCTTCTTCCAGTTTGGCCATAAATCTGTCTTTATGTCCTTGTGGGAGTTCAAAACTGCTCTCAAGTTTCAAGTTCTCTTTTATATATTTTTCCAAGTTTTCCATTCTATTGCTTTTTGTTGCTGTAAATTGTTGCTGCCAATTTTTCTTTTGCCCTTTTGTACAGGCTCCTTAGCGTCACCTCCTTGATTCCGGTTATCTGTTCCATCTCCTGATAATCGTATCCTTCAAAGAGGTGTAAGGAGAGGATTGTACGGTAATTGTCGGGAAGCATAAGGTGAGCTTTTTTAATCTCCTCCATGTTATATTGCATTTCCCTTGGAGGTTCTGGAAGTGCCTGATCCTTATATTCTCCCAGGAACTCTTTTGTTCGGTGTCTTTCCCGGAGTTTGTCAAGAGATTTGCGGATGCAGATACTTTTGAGCCAGGCCGGGAGGTTTTCTATCTCCTCCTTGTTTGGATAATGATGATACTTTATAAATGTGTCATGCATTATCTCCTCGGCATCAAAGGCGTTTGCAACAATCCTCAAGCTAGTGGCGTAAAGCCCTTGGGAGTATTGGTCGTAAACCTTTTCTATGTTGTCAAGCCTGTTCATTTGGTTTCTGTTTTCACTTATATGACGTGGCGTTTTTCCTTTTGTTGCAGTATTGATGAAAAATTTTTAAATTTGTTGATACACTTGAACAAATTTACTTAAAAATATACATTATGACAGCAGCTGAACTTCATAAGGAGGCATTTGTGCTTGATTCACATTGTGATACTCCTTTGGCAATTATAAGAGGACAGGATGTTTCCAAAAGACGCAAATTAGGACATATAGATTTTGACCGTCTTAAAGATGGCGGAGTGGATGGTGTCTTCTTTGCAGCATATACTTCAAATTCCCTTTCTCCCGACGAGGCTACACGCCGAGCATTGCAGTTGGTGGCTCTTACCCATGAGGTGGTTGACGATAATCCAAAGAAAGTTGGTCTTGCAACATCTGTAAGGGAAGCTCGTGAGCTTAAAGCACAGGGCCGTACAGCAATCTTTATTGGGCTTGAGAACGGTTCGCCAATACAGAAAGATCTTTCTTTGCTAAAATTGTTCTACAAGATGGGTGTACGCTATATGACCCTTACACACGCAGGAAACAATGAGATTTGTGATTCTTGTGCACCAAAAGAGAAAAGATGGGGCGGTGTGAGTCCTTTTGGCAAGGAGGTTATTGCCCTTATGAACAAATTGGGTATGATGATAGATGTATCGCATCTGTCAGATGAGTCTTTTTATGACTGCTTGAAGTACTCAAAAGCTCCAATTGTAGCTACACATTCATGTTGCAGGGCTTTGTGCAATCATCCGCGTAATATGACAGACCAGATGATTAAGGATTTGGCAGCTGCAGGTGGCGTTATTCAGATAAATTTCTATTCATCATTCATTGACCCAGAGTATTCTAAGGTTGCAGGTCATTTATGTGATGAGTTTGATGAGGCTATTATTGATTACCAGCTTCATCCACGCTGCAAACGCCGCAAAGAGAGATATGAAAAAGCTTACGAAGCATTGTATTCAACACCACGACCTTCATATAAAGTATTGGTAGACCATATTGATCATGTTGTGAAGCTTGTAGGAGTTAAACATGTAGGTTTGGGATCAGATTTCGACGGAATTGAATCACCTCCTGCAGGTTTGGAGGATGTTTCAAAATTTGGCGTAATTACCGAGGAGCTGAAGCTTAGAGGCTACTCAGATGAGGATATCAAGTGTATTCTTGGTGAGAACTTCTTGAGAGTTATGAATCAGGTGGAGAATATAGCTTACACGTTGTAGTATGTCTAAAATAGCATTGGTAACCGGAGCAACATCCGGAATAGGAGAGGCTACCGCAATCCTTCTGGCAAAGGAGGGGTATGATCTCATAATCACCGGCCGCAGAGGGGAGAGGGTTGCCGCCCTTGAGGCTTCCCTTAAAGCAGAATACGGGGTAAAGGTACTTCCGTTGGTATTTGATGTCCGCTCACAAGCAGAGGTGGAGGATAAACTTGGTGCTCTTCCCGACGAATGGAAAGCCATTGACGTGCTGGTAAACAATGCCGGTCTGGCAGTAGGCCTGAACCCTATTCAGGATGGTGTAGTGGATGACTGGGAGAGGATGATAGACACAAACATCAAAGGTCTGCTCTATGTTACCCGTATAGTTTCAAATTATATGAAAGAGCGCCGTAGCGGTCATATTGTAAACCTTTGCTCAATTGCCGGAAAGGAGGCATATGCTAATGGTAATGTGTATTGTGGTACCAAACACGCCGTTGATGCCCTTACAAAAGGAATGCGCATAGACCTGCTTCCATACGGCATCAGGGTCTCACAGATCTGCCCGGGTGCAGTTGAGACAGAGTTCTCAATTGTACGTTTTAAAGGCGATATTGAGCGTGCAGACAATGTATACAAAGGTTTTACACCACTTACAGCAATGGATGTGGCAGATGCCATTCTATACATGATTAAATGCCCTGCCCACGTGAATATCAATGACATGGTAATCATGCCAACTGCGCAGGCAAATTCTTATACATTCTATAAGGAGTTGTAGTGCTCTCCGTAAGGATAAAAAACAATTAGAGCTGTCATCAAGGGCGATGACGGCTCTTTTCATTGCTTTTCTGTCTTACTTTTTCTTTTTTGTCGGGAAAATGCTTGCACTTTAAAAATCTTTACATATCTTTGTAGTGTACTACAATACTAATACACTAATTAAAAATACAATATGATTACATTAAAGGACTTGAGTTTTTCATATGGTAAGCACAAGGTGCTTGGTAATGTGAGCATTACACTTGAGAAGGGGAAGATTTATGGATTGCTTGGGGAGAATGGTGTTGGAAAATCAACTCTTTTGAAGATTTTGTCTGGATTATTGAAGATGGATAAAGGGGTGTGTACTGTTTTTGGAGAGGTGCCATTCAGCAGGAATCCGTTATTTTTGCAGGATATTTTCTATTTGCCGGAGGATTTTATAGGAGAGAATGTGGTTATTGAGAAATATGCGTTGCAGCTGGGAATGTTTTATCCTAATTTTTCTCCAGATAAGTTTTACCGTATTCTTAGTGAGTTTGGAGTAGACGGCAAGGCAAAGTTTAACAAACTTTCTCTTGGCCAGCAGAAAAAGGCAATTATTAGTGTAGCACTTTCTCTTGGTACCAAAGTGCTGCTGATGGATGAGCCGAGCAACGGCCTGGATATTCCGTCAAAATCGCTTTTGAGAAGGCTTATTGCAGAGAATGCCTCTGATGAACAGCTGATTGTGATCTCTACTCACCAGGTGAAGGATCTTGAGAATTTGATAGATCCTATTATCATTATGGATAAGGAGGGTGTGATTATGAATGCTACCATTGAGGAGATTTCTTCAAGACTTGCTTTTGGCATTGAGTCTGATGAGGATAGGAGCGCTTTGTATTCGCAGAGGGATTTGAGGGGATATGTTACAGTGCGCCGCAACGAGTACGGCATTGAGACACCGGTGGATCTTGAAGCATTATTCAATTGTGCACTTTTAAATAAAGCATGGTTCAAGGAAACGTTTAATTCTAACAGATAGTATTATGAATAACATATTTTCATTTGACAGATTTTTTAAGGTGCTTAAGTATGACCTTAAGATGAGAGTGCCGGCAATTGCAACAATGTTTCTGGGATTTATGCTGCTGCCTCATGTATTGCATCTATTTTTGAATTTTGGTTCAGGCTTCAGGGAAGCGTTGAGGATGGAACTGATTGGTACAATGCTGTTTTGTATCTCCTTTTTTGCTCCGTTCAGCATTTATGCTGCATTCAGGGAGAAGCATGGTGTAAGTTCCTACCTTATGATTCCGGCTTCCGGCCTTGAGAAATTTGCCAGCATGATGTTAGTGTGCATTATTATAGTGCCGGTTGCTTTTTTTGCCGGCAGTCTGGTTGTTGATTCATTGTTTACCCTTATTTTCAAGGATGTATATGGAGGATTCATTTCATGGCAGCAATTTGAAGCCGAGTTTGATTTAGGTAATGCAATAATCACTATGTTTTCTATTGTTGGGGCTGCGCTTCTTGGAAATGTGCTGTTCAAGAAGAGGGCATCAGCAAAGACCGTATTATGTCTGTTGGCCCTGGCATTTTTATATGGCACATTTGTTACCGGGTATATTTTTGATGGTTTAATTACATCTATGGATACTAGTATTGATGCAGGTATAGATTCATCTTTAGTGGTTAGAAACTCACATATGCTGGAATATATTACTATTATATCATTCTCGATAGCATCAGTTCTTTTCTACATCCTTGCATTCTGGCGCATAAGGAAAATTCAAATCTCATAACAGGAGGTGCATATGGATTTTAATCAGAACAAGCCAATTTACCTCCAGATTGCAGACTCAATCTGTGAGAAAATCCTTAAGGGAGAGCATCTTCCCGACGAAAGGATACTTTCCGTGCGAGAATTGGGCATTTCACTTGGAGTGAATCCCAATACCATTGCAAGGGTGTATGAGCACCTGCAGGGGATGGAAATCATCTACAACAAGAGGGGAATAGGGTACTTTGTATCAGCTGATGCCCCAGAGAGAATACTCCAGATGCAGAGGGAGGAGTTCCTCAAGAATGAACTTCCTGCAGTGGTGAAGAAGATGAAGCTGCTGGGAATACCTCTTGAGGTGTTGAAGGAGATGTAATGTAAAGAAAAGTGCCCATTAGGACGTCGTCCCAATGGACAAACCCCACAAAAAAGG
>JAZLBB010000042.1:0-22333 GCA_045613465.1 Candidatus Egerieisoma sp. | reverse complement strand
TTCTGGCGATTGCGTTTTTCTGCTGATGCGTGATTTGCCATGATTTTATTTTTTTAATATTATTAGTAGTCGGTAGGGGAATCGAACCCCTATTGCAAGAATGAAAATCTTGAGTCCTAACCGTTAGACGAACCGACCTTCGCACTTTGGGACTGCAAATGTATAAAATATTTTTATACCTGCAAAATTATTTTCCAAAGTCCTCTTTCCAATCAAAAGAATATAGGATAGATTCTACCTGTCTTATATAGTCTCTCTTGTCGTATCTTGGTGCATAAACGAAGCCTTCAACAACTATAATCTCATTTGGATTATTTTTGTCGTAGAATGCGTGAATTACAAAAGGTCCACCCATGAAATCATTTTTAACCTCCCACAATCCTCTCATTTCTACAAAATTACGGTTTTTGTATTTCATTACGGCCAATCCAGGAGTAACCTCGCTGCTAATTGTCATATAGCTGTTGTCAACCATTCCTGGCACATTCTCCTGCATTACATTGGATGTTGCAGCCATAAGGTTCTCCAATTGTACAGAGGTAGAATCTTTATATGGTATTCTGTATACAAAAATACCAAGATTTATATATGTAGTCTCGTATGAGATCCATACAAAGTTGTCTGTCTGTTTCTTTAAAGAGTATCCTTTAGGGAAATATGGAGAGCCACCGAACTTGTCTGCAACAAACTGACGTAGGGCAACATCCTCATATCTCTTGGAGTTTCTCATAATTCTGTTCCTCTCAGCCTGGTTGATAATGTTGAAAAGTTGCTCAGCGTTGTCTGCAATTACTTTTACAGCCTCTTCTTTGGTAGGTGCTGTAATCATGATGACTGTCTGGGGTGCAGCCCACACATCTTCAACTGCTGTAAATTTTGCCTCAAGATTGGCTTCAACCTTTAGGATAATAATATTCCTATGGTACTCAAACAAAGATGTGAAACTCTTATGAGGGATATTTATTAAAGTATATGAAGGCTCAGATTGTGGCAGGTAGGGGTATTGTGCTGCAAGAATTGAGCGGAGCTCATTGCCCGGTTCGCTCTCCCATTCTGCTTTATTGGCAACAATTATAATCTCACCGGCTTTACCGCCTACATTCTGTTTAACCAGTGTTCCGTCATCCTTGCAACTGATGGCAAGAAGTGCTGCCAATGCAAGAACCATGAATTTTAATGCTCTCATATAGTGTTTGTCAATTAGTTGAACAATCTGAAAATATCATTTCCAAATGCCAATACCATAAGGCCCAGCAGAAGGATCATTCCTACCATTTGTGCGTACTCAAGTACTTTGTCACTTGGCTTCCTTCCTGTAATCATCTCATAAATTGTAAATACAAGATGTCCTCCGTCAAGGGCAGGAATTGGAAGAATATTAAGTACTGCAAGCATCACAGATAGGAATGCTGTAATAGACCAAAAACTATGCCAGTCCCAGGTAGAAGGGAATATCTTTCCAATGCTTATGAAACTTCCAACAGATTTGTAGGCTTCGGTTTTTGGCGAGAATATCAGTTTCAATTCTTTAAAGTAGTTGCTTACCGTAACTATAGCCTTGTTTATACCTGCAGGAATTGCAGAAAGCAGGGTGTATTCTTTTTGTGTAATTGTATAAAAATCAGAAAGATTAGTATTTACAACTACTTGTATTCTGCCGGTTGTGTCTGTAGCAAGCGGTACAAGTATAACTTCCTGGCCTCTTGCAACTGTAGCAACTATTGAGTCACCTTTTATTTTTGCAAGTTTTTCCTGCACTTCATAGAACATATCGCAATCTTCGCCATTTATAGCCAATACTCTGTCTTTCACTTTAAGGCCGCTGGCAGCGTTTATAGATGAATCCGGAATTTCTGAAATCTCAAATGGAATACCCAAATTGAACATGCCAGGGGTGTTTAGAATTGACGCAATATATACAGGGTCTACGGTTACTGTAACTGTATCACCGTCTCTGAGTACCTTTGCCTCTTTAGCTTGAGTACGTACAAGATCTACCTGCAGGTCGTTGAATTTTTCAGTTGTATATCCGTCAAAAGAGATGATACGGTCTCCGTTGCGGAAACCAATCTCCTGTGCAAGCTCACTTGCATATATGCCTGTAGTTACATCTGAGTTTTTGATATACTGTTCACCCCAAGCGTACATAATTCCTGTGTAAATTATGATTGCAAGGATAAAGTTGAAAAGTACTCCTCCAAAGATTACAAAAAATCTTTGCCATGCAGGTTTGCTTCTGTACTCCCATGGTTGAGGCTCTTTTGCCATAGCCTCTTTATCCATAGACTCATCAATCATTCCGCAAATCTTGCAGTATCCTCCGAGTGGAAGCCAGCCTATACCGTACTCTGTATCTGAATTTTTAGGTTTGTACTTGAAAAGGCTGAACCATGGATCAAAGAAAAGATAGAATTTTTCAACTCTAATTTTAAATATCCTGGCAAAAATGAAGTGCCCGAACTCATGAATTAGCACCAATATGCTGAGTGCAAGCACCAATTGAAGTATCTTTATAAGAACAACCATTTTAAATCTCCTTTAAATTAAACTCATTGCTATCTCTTTTGCCTGGTCATGAGACTGATAAATATCGTCTATATCCGGCAGGGGCACAAAGGTAGCCTTTTCCATTGTTTTTTCAATAATCTCAGGTATGCGGTGGAACAGTATTCTGTCTTTTAAGAAAGCATCCACTGCTACCTCATTTGCACCATTCATAATGCATGCCATGTTTCCTTTCATCCTATGTGCTGCATATGCTAGCTCTATTGCAGGGAAACGGGTGCTGTCGGGAGCATAAAAATCAAGATGTGCCAGTTCTGCAAAGTTCAGTCTTGGGGTATCCAATGACACTCTGTTGGGGTATGAAAGGGCATACTGGATAGGGACTCTCATATCTGGAGCTCCAAGTTGCGCTTTCAGGCAACCGTCGGTGAACTGCACCATTGAGTGCACAATGGATTGTGGGTGTACAACAATCTCAATGTCGTCGGGATTAACATTGAACAGCCATGATGCTTCAATCATTTCAAGACCTTTGTTCATCATACTGGCTGAGTCGATGGTGACTTTTGCCCCCATATCCCAATTGGGGTGCTTGAGGGCCTCTACCCTGGTGGCTTTGGCTATATCCTCATGGCTCCAAGTGCGGAAAGGACCGCCAGATGCTGTAAGGATAAGTTTTTCAATTTGGGTGTATTCTCCCTGAAGGCATTGGAAGATGGCCGAGTGCTCAGAGTCAACAGGTATTATTGGTGTATTGTACTCTCTCGCCAGGCGTGTAACAATGCTTCCTGCTGCAACAAGTGTCTCTTTGTTTGCCAGAGCAATGGCTTTTCCTCCCCTTATTGCATTGAGAGTTGGTTCCAAACCGCTGAATCCTACCATTGAGGCAAGTACCATATCTATGGTACTGCTCTGAACAAGGTCGTTTACAGATTTCATCCCGGCAAATACCTTGGTGTCTGTGTGGGCAAGAGCATCGTTTACCTTGCTGTACAGTTCCTCATTGCAGATGACTGCATGATTGGGCTTAAACTTAAGTGCCTGCTCTATAAGCAGGTCTGCATTATTATTGGCAGTAAGAAGTTCTACCTCAAAAAGATCTGTATGTTGTGAAATTACATCAAGAGCTTGTGTTCCAATAGATCCTGTAGATCCTAAAATGGCAATTCTCCTCTTATTCATTGTCATTACCAGTTAAAATGTGATGTATTGGGCTGGGTCTATGGCTTCTCCTTTGTGCCATAGCTCAAAATGAAGGTGTGGGGCAGTACTTAATGTTCCGGTATTGCCAACAAGTGCAATAGGTGTTCCTGCCTTAACTTTATCCCTTACTTTCATAAGGAGTTTTGAGTTGTGTTTGTATACAGAAACCAGATTATTGTCGTGCTGGAGCTGTATGACATATCCTGTTTCATCGTTCCATCCGGCGTAGATTACAGTACCGTCCAAAATTGCAGATACTGTAGAGTTCTCAGGTGCAGCTATATCCAAATAAGGATGGTCTATTCCCAAATTGTATTCTTCTGTAATGACACCTTTAAGAGGAGGAAAGAAATGCAGCCCCTCAATCTGCTCAATCTCCTTGTGCTTTGCGGAGAGATTGAACTGCTCTTCTTTGAGCACCGTAGCTCTCAAAAGGGAGTCATCTTTTGCATAGGCATCATTATATTGTACCAAAGAATCTTTGCTTCCCGACAAATTAAGGAGACTGTCGAGCATTAGAGGTTCTTTGCCTGTAGTTATTCTTTGTATGTTGGCCAACTGAAGTCTCCAGATGTTTATTTCATTCTGCAGAGAGTCAATCTTTATGGCATTTTGTATAAGATCCTGTCTGCTTTGGGCAGATGGGTATCCTGGAATCAGCTCCCTGAGGGATGTGAATGAAATAAGGATGGTGACAGATGCAATTAGGAGTATTACAGCAACAACCAATGTGATAATGGAGAGAGCTCCGTATGCCCTAATTGCAAAAATCTCTTCATGAGTGGTATCGTTGAAGATGGAGAATCTGTATTTTTTTTTAGCCATTATCCTTATAAAAATTTAACTTTGCAGAATGGATAGAATTATTGGAATTGATTATGGCAGAAAAAGGGTAGGTGTTGCTGTTAGCGACCCTCTTGGCATTTTTGCCTCTGCGCTGGATACAATTCCTTCTGCAAAGATAATTGAATATCTCAAAAATTATACCCAAAACAATAAAGTGGTGCGATTTGTGGTAGGATACCCTATGAACCTCAATGGCAAGCCTTCTGAATGTGCACAGTATGTGGATGCGTTCCTTAAAAATCTCAAGAAACAATTTCCACAGATACCAGTTGTTTTGGAGGATGAGCGGTTTACGTCGCAGTTGGCAATGAAGGCAATGATTGCAGGGGGAATGAAAAAACAGGACCGCAGAGAAAAGGAGAATGTAGACAAGATAAGTGCAGCAATAATTCTGCAGTCATATATGGATAACCCACATGATTAAAAAGTAGAGATTATGATATTACCAATTCATGTTTATGGCTCTGATGTCCTTAGAGCCAATGCTAAAGAGATAGATTTTGCAACTTATGAAGGATTGCAGGAGCTTATTGCAAATATGCAGGAGACAATGGAGAAGGCTGATGGAGTTGGCATAGCTGCTCCACAGGTAGGCCTTGCCATCAGATTGCTGATTGTAGATGGAGCTCCATTTGGTGAGGATGATCCGGATTTGGCTGCATTCCGTAGGGTTATGATCAATCCGGAAGTTTTGGAAGAGAGTGAGGAGACAGCCGAGTATTCCGAGGGCTGTTTGAGTGTTCCTGATATTCACGCAGATATTGTACGCCCTGCAAAGATAAAGGTTAAGTACCTTAATCAGGAGGGTGTTGAGGTTGTTGAGGATTTTGATGGGTTCAAGTGCCGTATGGTGCAACATGAGATAGATCATCTTAACGGTAAGATGTTTGTTGACAGGGCTACCCCAATCAGAAAAAAGATGATCTCTGCCAAACTTACAAAAATTGCAGACGGTAAAGTACGTACCCACTATAAGGTGGCAAGACTCTCTCCAAGGAAGAAATAATAAACTGAAATGGCTGCGCGTGTAGCAAGATATATGCCCCTGGATTTTCTCAGGGGCCTTTCTATTTTTGGAATGGTTTTAAGTGCCATTCAGCCGCACGGTGTTATGCCGGGGTGGATGTATCATGTGCAGAATCCTCCCCCTACCCATAACTTGGATATGAGTGTGCCTGGAATAGGCTGGGTAGATCTTGTTTTCCCAATATTCATATTTTGCATGGGTGCTTCAATCCCATTTGCCAAGCCTTCGGTTAAAGGTATATTGGCTAGGTTTGGAATGTTGTGGCTCTTCTCGTATCTGTATGTTTTTATAAATTCCGTAAATCCTTGGGTTACATTGGCAGGTTTTGCCTCTTTATTTCCATTGTATATAGTAATAAAGAATCCTCTGTGTATTGCAGGTAGAACAATACCTGTTGGTACTGTGAGGGCTATTGGAGTGCTGTTGGTGGCTGCGGTAATATGTGTAAACCATTCAATGTTTGCAGAGGTGCTTTCTGTGCAGAGAAGAGGGATAATTATATTTCTTCTGGCTTTTCTGTATTTGTTTGGATCCCTTATATGGCGTTATACAGAGCAGAGGAAAAAGCTCAGGTGGGGAATATGGTTTGGAATATTGGTATTTACGGTAATTACCCAGCAACTTGGTTTACCTACAATTACTTATGCTAACCCTTCAATAAGGTGGTGGTTTAATTTGGAGTATATCTACTTTTTGCTTCTGCTTCTCCCTTCCACTTTTGTGGGAGAGTATGTTAAGGAGAGACTTTCTGTATCGTCCCTTAATGGAATGGATGCAGATACAAATGTTTGTGGCAGGTGGTTGCTGGCAGGACTTTCGTTTGTGCTGGTAGTATGGATGACATTTGCTTTTTATATGCAGTTGTATTGGTGGAATGTGGCGCTGTCGGGAGTAATGCTGGTATTGATATTTAAAGTGGCGAAAAAGTTTGCTCCGGAGTGGATGCCAGTATTGAGGATTGCTGCTTTTATGGTGTATGCAGGGGTATTGTTGGAACCGTATGGAGGTGGAATCAAGAAGGTCCCTTGTACAATACAGTATTGCTTTGCTATCGGAGGAATGGCTATGTTGTTGCTTGTGGTGGCAGAGCGTGTATGCAGCAGGTTTCCTGGTGGATTCGTTACAGGAGTATTTGAGGGGGCCGGAAAGAATCCTCTTATGAGTTATATTGCTTTCAATTGTCTTGTGTTACCTTTAATGGAGTGTACAAGGTTGATATATCTGTATAGGATGGCTTATCCACAAGGGATGCATGTGGCGGGTTTTGCCAGATCTGTGGCTGTAGTTCTGCTTACTATGTGGATTGTGTCGTTATTTACCCGTAAAGGGATTTTTTGGAAGGCATAGAGGGCTATTCTCCAAGCAGACCGTTAGGGATAGTCATTGTGATTATCCTTTTTTTGTTGTCAAGCTTTAGAATAAGGTCTTCATTGAATGGAACAAGATGTTGTCCGTCAATCTCAATGCAAGGATTGTTTGGGTAGTTGTAGTAGTCAGAGATTTCACCAACCTGCTTTCCGCTCTGGTCTTTAACTTTAAATCCAATAAGGAATTCTGCCATAGCTTCATCTTCGTCCAATTCTATGGATTCAGGATCTACAGTTGTACTGTCTACAAAAATCTCTTTTTTTACAAGTTCTTCAGAGTGGGAGAAGTCGTTGATGGTCTCAAACTTTACGAGTGCTCCGTTTGTTCCTTTTGCTTTGTAGGATGTGATAAAGAAAGGAACCGGAAGTCCATCAAAAATGATGAACACCGGTTCCTTTTTAAAATTGTAATCTTCAAGGATGCTTGATGACAGTCTTATTACAACCTCACCATTTACATCGTAAGATTTCACAACTTGCGCTACACGCAACAAATCCATATCTGTTGTTTGGCGCAACATTGTAATTAAGCCTCTGGGTTCTCAGCAGTCTCCTCAGCTGTAGCCTCTGCCTCAGCTGCTGCCTCAGCCTCTGCAGCTGCTTTAGCAGCCTCAGCCTCAGCCTCAGCTTTTTTCTTTGCAAGCTCTGCAGCTCTGTCAGCGTTTACTTTAGCCTCAGCCTCAAGTGCAGATTTTTTCTCAGCTGCTTTACCCTGTGCTAGAGCAACTTTTTTCTGGCTAACTTTAGCCTCTTTCTCAGCTACCCATGCACTGTATTTAGCCTCAGCCTGCTCTAGAGTAAGAGCGCCTTTTTTAACACCCTCAAGAAGGTGTTTCTTAAGAAGTACACCTTTGTAAGAAAGGATTCTTCTACAAGTCTCAGTAGGCTGAGCTCCGTTATTCAACCATTTAAGAGCTTTCTCATTATCTAGGATAATGGTAGCAGGGTTAGTGTTAGGGTTGTAAGAGCCAATTAGCTCAATGAAGCGACCATCACGTGGTGCTCTGCTGTCGGCAGCAACAATGTGGAAGAAAGCGTAATTCTTTTTACCGTGGCGTGCCAATCTAATCTTTACAGACATTGTTAATAAGTTTTAATTAATGATTTATAACTTCCTAATCTTCTCGAGAAAAGGCCCGCAAAGATAAGTACAATTTCTTTAAATACCAAGTTTTTAATGAAATATATATTACACAAGAAGAACTTGAAGGACTCTGCTCGAAGTCTCCTCTGCTTCGCCATTGCCATGCAATAGCTCGCAACCGTCGAATTATGCAGAGCCCTTCAAGCTCCCCTCGTGTAGTTATCTGATTTTATCAGGATTATTCTGCAGGTAGAATGCTTATGATTTTGATTGGCTCAACAGGGGCATCTTTTGCCGCTGTAGGAACTGCTGCAATTGCATCAATTACGTCAAATCCCTCAAGGGTTTCTCCAAAAACAGAGTATTGGCCGTCAAGATGAGAACATCCTGTTTCGCTCTCAACAATGTAGAATTGAGATCCCGATGATTCTCTGTTAGGATTTGTCTTGTCACCTTTACGGGCAGCAGCCAAAGCACCTTTTTTGTGTTTGTATTGGGGAAGTATCTCTGCCGGGATGTTATATCCAGGGCCGCCTGTACCATATTTTGCAGGGTCTGCGCCAGGATCTTTTGTTAGTGGGTCTCCAACCTGAATCATGAAGTTCTTGATAACTCTGTGGAAAAGGATGTCGTCGTAAAATTTTTTGGATGCAAGTTTTACAAAGTTGTCTCTGTGAAGAGGTGTCTCTTTATAAAGTTTGATCTTAATGTTGCCTTTTGTTGTAAGGATGTTGAATACAGGCTCCTCTGGAAGAGAGTCTGGATTGAACGCCAATGCCGGAGCTTCTACTTTGGCTGGTGCTGCAGGTTGTTTTGCTTCCTGGTTGCCGCTCTTACAGCCGGCTACGATGATTGCTGCTGCAAACAGCATTGTAATGATTCTTGTTTTCATATCCGTTGTTTTTTAAAAGTTATCTGTGCTCTTCTACAAAGGTACTCTTTTTTGAAACAAAAACACTACTTTTGTATGGTAATACAGAACAATAGATGGGAGTACTTAAAAAACTGGCAAGTGAGACGGCAATATATGGCTTGAGTACCATATTGGCAAGGATGATAAATTTCTTCTTTGTGCCTATCTATACCCGTATCCTTACAACAGGAGAATATGGATCGTACTCTGAGGTGATGTCTTACATTGCGGTTTTGCAGGTAGTACTTGTATTGGGGTTGGAGACAGGATGTTTCCGTTTTGCCAATCAGACAGACCAGCCTCAAAAGCCTTTTGGTACAGCCTTTTCAACCATTTTGGCTACAAGTGCACTTTTCTTTGCGGCAATGTATCTTTTCTCCGATTCAATTGCTTGTGCAATGGGATATGAGGGGTATGGCAAAATGATAGTGTACACAGGTGGCATTCTTGCCCTGGATTCCATAACAGCCATTTTGTTTGCAAGACTGAGATTTCTGCAAAAGGCTTTCAAGTTTGCAGTGTTTAAAACAATAAAGATACTCAGTGAGCTTGGATTCAATCTTCTTCTGTTCTTTGTGGTGCCAGGCTATCTTGCAGCAAATCCTCAAAGTGCCCTTTTGAATTTTATCCCGGCTACGGCAGATTTTTCATATATCATATTTGCAGTATTCCTCAGCTGTATAGTATGTACAATATTGTTTATTCCCGACATATTAAAGATGGGAATAACTTTCTCGCGCAAATTGCTCAACCAGATGTTGGCGTATTCAATTCCATTGATGATAGCAGGCTTGCCGGGAATTGTAAATGAAAGTTTTGACAGGATACTTTTCAGATTTTTTGCGCCAGAGGGAGCAGTGTGGCGCTCAGATTTGGGAGAATATCAGGCTGCAGTAAAGCTTGCAGTGATAATGAACCTGTTTATACAGATGTTCCGATATGCAGCAGAACCGTTTTTCTTTGCAAGAGGAAAGAATAAGGAACTGTTGGCTCAGGTTATGGAGTATTTTACAGCTTTTTGTGCACTGATATTCCTTGGAGTAACATTATATATGGACATTATAGGGCTTATCCTTGGGGCAGATTTCAGAGGGGCGTTGGGAACTGTGCCGTTTATGCTTGTTTCATATATGCTTTTGGGTATGCTGTTTAATGTGTCAATGTGGTATAAGCTAAGTGGAGCTACAAAATATGCCATTTCAATAACATTGGCAGGATTGGCTGTGACTGTAGTGGTAAATATCATTTTTATGCCACTCTTCTCATATTGGGCTTCTGTTGCGGCTCATGTGTTGAGTTGTCTTGTTATGCTGGTGTACAGCGTATGGTTAGGAAACAGACATTATTATATTCCATATAGATGGGGCAGAATATGCAGATATATATTCTTGGCCTTTGCTTTGTTTGCATGTTCGGTAATGTTGCAGCAATTGTCATGGGTTGGGGATAACCTGATCGTTAAATTGGGAGTGAATACTTTATTGCTGCTGGGCTATATGGCAATAGTAATTAAAACAATATACTATGAAAGTAAAAATAATTAACAAGAGCGGCTATGACGCTCCGTTCTATGCTACCGACCTTTCTGCCGGTATGGATCTTAAGGCTGCTATACAGGAGCCTATTGAGTTGGACTCACTATGTAGAGCAATGGTCCCTACAGGATTGTATATTGCTTTGCCTCAAGGTTATGAGGCACAGATAAGGCCAAGGAGCGGCTTGGCTGCAAAACATGGCGTTACTGTATGTAACAGTCCTGGAACCGTTGATGCAGATTATAGAGGAGAGATAAAGGTTATCCTTGTAAATCTTTCAAAAGATAAATTTGTGATAAATCCTGGGGAGAGGATTGCCCAGATGGTAATTGCAAAATACGAGAAGATTGAGTGGGAGGAGGTTGAACAGTTGGATGAGACAAGTCGTGGTGCAGGTGGATTTGGCTCAACAGGAGTGAAATAATATGAAGAATCTGGAGATAGAGGATATATATAAGGTATATACCCAGAATTCGTCGGGAGTATGTACCGATACCAGGAATATAATCCCTGGGTGTATGTTTTTTGCATTGAGGGGTGAGACTTTCAATGGTAATGATTTTATAGAGGATGCTCTTGCAAAAGGGGCGGCTTATGCTGTTGCAGATGAGCCGGCTGTGGAGGAGGCAAATCCTGATAAAGTTATTTTGGTGGAGAGTGTGCTTGTTGCATTGCAGCAGCTTTCCAGATATCATAGGAAACAATTTAAGATTCCGGTGATAGCGCTTACAGGAACTAATGGCAAAACAACAACCAAAGAACTTATTTCTGCTTGTTTAAGAAAAAAATACAATGTTGTAGCAACTGAGGGTAACCTTAATAATCATATTGGTGTTCCATTAACGTTGCTCAGGTTGGACTCTCAGACTCAGGCTGCTGTAATAGAGATGGGAGCAAGCAATCCGGGAGAAATTGATACGTTGGTGAAATTGGCTTGTCCAAGTTTCGGCCTTGTTACTAATGTGGGTAAGGCTCATTTGCAGGGGTTTGGATCTTTTGAGGGTGTTATGGCCACTAAGGGTGAATTGTATGACAATCTGAACGAACACAGGAAAATAGCATTTGTAAATGTTGATAATCCTTATCTGATGCAAATGGCTGCTTCAAGACCAAGAATGCAGATTGTGCCGTATGGTACAACCAATGATGGAGCCAGGATTGTTATTGATACACAAGGTTCGCCATTTTTAAAGATGGTGATCCCTAATCCTTGCTATACAGCGGTAGAGGAGAATGGAGAACCGGAGTGGCTTACTGTGAATACAAATCTGATAGGTTCGTATAACTCAGATAATGTGCTTGCCGCTCTATGTGTGTCTACATATATGGATGTGCCTGCTGCAGACGCCATTGCTGCAATAGCAGAATATGTGCCGTCCAATAACCGTTCACAACTTACCAAAACTGAGAAAAATTCACTGGTTGTAGATGCATACAATGCAAATCCAACCAGTATGAAGGCTTCAATTGAGAATTTTGCACAGCTTAATATGCCGTCTAAAGTGTTGGTTTTAGGTGATATGCTTGAATTGGGAAAAGATTCTGTATTGGAGCATATGGAGGTTGTAAAGCTTGCATTGGAAAAAGATTTTGGAGAGATATTCCTTGTAGGAGGTGAATTTGCCAAGGCTGTTTCTTCAATGTCTGGAGCTAATACAGAAGCAAGGGTGCACCTGTTTGAAGATTCTATCCTTTTGAGGGAATATTTTAAAGAAAAACCCCTTTCCAATTGTTCCGTTTTAATAAAAGGATCAAGAGGAAAGAGGCTTGAAAGGGTAATTGAGGCATTATAGCAACAAATCATAATTTATCGGGGAGTAGAAAAATCTTCCCGATATTTTTTTGGAGACATTCCTGTATGCTTCTTGAAAAATTTGCCAAAGGAAGACTGGTCTGCGAAATGGAGTTTGCCGGTAATGTCCTTTATGGTAAGATTTGGGGTGCGGAGAAAGATTTTTGCCTGAGCTGTAATCTTTTTGGCAATCCAGTAATTTGCTGTATTACCTGTAACTTCTTTAAGGGTAATTGACAGGTACTGTGTGCTGATGCACATTTTGTCTGAATAGAAAGAGGGGTTGTGCTCTTCCATGGCATGTTGCTCAACCAGAATAAGGAAGTCTCTGACAATTGATTCTTTACGGGATAAATGCTGCAGTTTTTTCCTTACGCCATCCCTGTTCTTGAAAATGTTGCTTATCTCAAGAATGAAATTGTAGAATGTATTGTGTAGCATATCTTTCTTAAAGTTATGCTCAATTTTCATGTAGTGGATAATGCGGTCTGCACTCAATTTAAGGGAGGTGAGTTCATCGTCTGTTATTTCCATGTGAGGAGATTCGCTGGAATCTACAAAGTGGGATACAGGGATGGGTTTTTTATCCAGCAAAGTGTCGAGGATAAAGGATTCGGCAGCCATTATTATATAGGCGGTGAAATTCTCGCTGTGGTGCAAAAGTCTTACATCTGCAGAGGGCCGCAATTCCACCCAACTGTTTTCTGAGAATTTGTAGTTTGCGTAATCTATAGCAAATTCAGCTTCGCCTGCAATAATAAACATGAATCCCATCATCCTTTCAATATCTTCTGGGGCGTTTTTAATTGCGGAATAATCTACGTTGCCTCTAGAAAATGGAGAGATTGCAACTGCTATAAGTTTGTCATTAAAACTGTAACCTTCAATCATCTTAATAAACCTCTGCAGGTTTACAGATGAACTCAATCGTGCTCTTTTCATTTTGTGTTAATTTTTAGACATATTATTTGGTTGCAAAATGTATGCAAATATATCATTTTGTTTTGTTTATGGAAAGAAGAGTTTTTTTTTGGAACAATTTTAATATTTAAAAGCTTTGTTGAAAGATAGGTTATAATATATTAAGATGTTTTAGACCAAAATACTTAAATTTGCACCAATTTTTTTGAATAATATTGCAAGATATTTGCATGCTGAATAAACTCGGTTAAAAAGTAAAATTAATTATAGGTAAAAAGATGAGAAGAACTGTTATTGTAAAGTTCGTGGTTGCAGTGGTTGCAGCCCTTTTTGTGTCTTCCACTGTTTCCGCGCAGGATACCTTGCGTCTTACATTGGATGATGCCCTCAAGGTTGCCTTAAGTGAAAACAATTCGGTTAAGGTGGCTGATAAGGAGATCCAGAAGGCAGAGTATGCAAAGAAAGGTACATATGCCTCTTTGTTCCCTAAAGTGGATTTCAGCGGTACATACCAGCGTGCCATTAAAAAACAGGTTATGGTTATGGCTGGTCAGGAATTTACCATTGGTGTAAACAACACCTGGTCTGCAGGTTTTTCCGCTGCGCTTCCGCTGGTGAATGCAGAATTGTGGAAAGCGCTTGAGATTACAGGTATGGATGTTGAGCTGGCTATAGAGAAGGCACAAGGTTCAAGACAGGATCTTATAGATCAGGTTCAACAGGCTTTTTATGGAGTTTTGTTGGCAAAAGACCTATATGATGTGTACAGGGAGAATTATAATAACACAGCAGACAATTACAATAATGTAAAAGGAAAGTATGACACAGGGCTAGCATCAAAATATGAATTGTTGAGTTCTGAGGTGGCAATGCAGAATGCAGAGCCCAATATGCATGATGCCCAGAATAATATTATTCTTGCTACATGGAAGCTTAAAGCTCTCCTTGGTATAGATTTGGACCAAAATATAGAGTGTTGTGGAACATTGTCGGATTTTGAGAGTACTGTCAGCTCTGTTGCTTCGTATGAAGGGACTTCTGTAGAGAATAACTCTTCCATCAAGCAGTTGGACATCCAGAGCAAAATGCTTGACAAGACTTATCAGATGCAGCTTGCAAAATATTATCCTACGCTTTCTGCCCAGCTTTCATACAACTGGATTTCTATGGCTGAGAACTTCAAGTTCAGTGAATATAAGTGGAACCCTTATTCTACAGGTGTGATAGCACTACAGATTCCAATCTTTGCAGGTGGCCAGAAACGTAATGAACTGAGAAAAACAAGAGTGCAGCAAGAGCAGCTTGAACTTCAGAGAGAGGATGCAATAAGAAATCTTGAGATTGGAGTAATGCAGGTTATGAGTTCTTTGGAGACAAGTCTTAAGCAGTATACTGCGGCTCAGAAGACAATTGAGGCTGCACAGAGCGGTTATGAGATTGCAAAGAAAAGATACGATGTGGGTAGCGGTACCCTTTTGGAACTTCAGGATGCACAACTTGGCCTTTTGCAGGCAAGATTGAACTTGAACCAGTCGGTTTATACATATATGACCTTAAAATCTTCATTGGATAAGCTTTTGGGTGTGAACAATTTTAACAACGATAAAAAATAATAAAGACAAGATATGAAAAGTTTACTTAGAACACTATCGGTGCTAATGTTGTCGGGAGTAATTTTCTCCTGCAAATCAGGTGATAAGACTGCTGCAGTTGCAGTAGAGATGGAGACAGTTCCTCAGGTAAGGGTTCTGCAGGTATTTGAAAGGGAAGTTGAGCAGATTGAGACTTTTACCGCTACAGTTGAGGCTGAGACAAAGAATAAGATTGCCCCATCAATGCCATTGAGAATAAAGAGCATTCTTGTAGAGGTTGGAGATAATGTGAAGGCAGGTCAGATTCTTGCAACTTTGGATGCAACAAACCTTGAGCAGGCAAAGCTTAAAATGAAAAATGATTCAATGGAATTTGCCAGAATTGACAAGCTTTATCAGATTGGTGGCATTTCAAAGAGCAATTGGGATGCAATGAAGATGGCTTCTAGTGTGTCAAGGAGCAATTATGAGAACCTTTTGGAGAATACAGTATTGAGAAGTCCTATCAACGGTATTGTAACTGAGAGAAACTATGATGCCGGTGATATGTATGGCGGTCTTCCTGTTTATGTTGTAGAGCAGATCTCCCCAGTGAAACTGAAAGTCAACGTTTCTGAGAAATTGTTCACTCAGATTAAGAAAGGTATGTCTGTAGATGTGAAACTTGATGTTTACGGTGATGAGGTGTTCAAGGGTACAGTATCTTTGGTATACCCTACAATCAATGCTGCAACCAGAACATTCCCTGTAGAGGTTACAATTGCAAATGCAAACCAGAGGGTACGTCCTGGAATGTTTGCAAGAGTTACTTTCTCATACGGTACTGCAAACCATGTTGTTGTTCCAGATAAAGCTGTTGTAAAACAGTCAGGTTCAGGCGACAAATATGTTTACGTATTCAATAACGGTACCATTGAGTTCAAGAAAGTTGAGTTGGGTAGAAGACTTGGTACCGAGTATGAGCTTATTGGTGGTGTCGCTTCAGGTGATAACGTGGTAACTGAGGGACACTCAAGAGTTGTGAACGGTGGTAAGGCCGAGCTAGCAAAATAATCTGAAAACGGAGTAGAAATTTAGAAAGATTAGAAAATGAGTATATATCAAAGTGCGGTAAAGAAACCTATAACCACAGCCCTCATCTTTGTGGCAGTGGCTATCTTTGGTCTCTTCTCTCTGATGAATATTCCTATCGACCTTATTCCGGAGATTGAGACCAATACCATTATGGTGATGACATCTTACCAGGGTGCCAATGCTTCAGATATTGAGAATAACGTAACCAAGCCTTTGGAGAACGTCCTCAATAGTGTCAGTGACCTTAAGCATATCACATCAACTTCTAAGGAGAATGTTTCTGTTGTGGTGCTTGAGTTTGAGTTTGGTATTGATATAGATGTGGCAACAAATGATGTCCGCGACAAACTGGATATGGTAACATCCATGCTTCCCGACGGAGTTGACAATCCTATCATCTTCAAGTTTGGTGCTGATGCAATTCCAATCCTTTTGCTTTCTGTAACAGCAGAGGAGAGTACACCAGGATTGTACAAGATCCTTGATGATGTGGTGGCAAACCCATTGGCCCGTATCGGTGGTGTAGGTACAGTTTCTGTTGCCGGAGCACCACAGCGTGAGATTACCATTTATTGCGACCCTCACAAACTTGAGGCATACAATATTCCTATTGAGACAATTGCAGGTGTAATTGGTGCAGAGAACAGGAATACCCCTGCCGGACAGATTGATGTTGGTTCAAATACATACTCCCTACGTGTGCAGAAGGAGTTTACAAGTGCACAGGAGATGGAGATGCTTGTAGTTGGAGTTCAGAATGGCAGTCCTGTATACTTGAGGGATGTTGCAACTGTTAAGGATGGTCTTGAGGAGCGTTCTAGGGAGACTTTCAACAATGGCAAGAAGGGTGGTATGATCATCGTTCAGAAGCAGTCGGGAGCAAACTCTGTAAATATTTCCAATAAGGTTATGGCAATGCTCCCAACTTTGCAGAAGAACTTGCCTTCCGATGTAAAGATTGATGTGATTGTAAACACTTCAGACAACATTGTAAGTACTATCAACTCTTTGGTTGAGACAATTGCAATTACGTTCCTTTTGGTAATGGTGGTTGTGTACCTGTTCTTGGGAAGATGGAGGGCTACATTTATCATTATGCTTACAATTCCAATTTCATTGTTGGCATCTTTGGTTTATTTGTTTGCTACAGGTAATTCGCTTAACATCATTTCATTGTCATCATTGTCAATTGCCATTGGTATGGTTGTGGATGATGCGATTGTGGTATTGGAAAACGTTACAACACATATTGAGAGGGGTAGCCGTCCTAAGAGTGCAGCTGTGTTTGCAACCAATGAGGTGGCAATCTCGGTAATTGCCTCTACACTTACCATGTTGGCAGTGTTCTTGCCGTTGACAATGATCAATGGTATGTCGGGAGTATTGTTCCGCCAGTTGGGATGGATTGTAAGTATCATTATGATTGTCTCTACAATTGGTGCTCTTACCCTTATCCCTATGTTGTGTTCGCAGATGTTGAGACTTAACCCTCATAAAGGTAAAATCCAGCGTATTTTCCTTGATCCGTTCCACAACTTCCTTACATGGCTTGACGGTGCTTATGCAAGATTGTTGAAATGGTGTGCGAGAAACAGAAAAACAACCATTTTTGCGTCATTTGCATTGTTCATTTTTGTTGTTGTAGGTGGTGGTGCGCTTGTAAAAACAGAGTTCTTCCCTGCTTCCGATAACGGCCGTATTTCAATTACCGTTGAGCTTCCTATGGGTACAAGACAGGAGATTACAAGGGATCTTGCCCTTGAGCTTGTAAACAAGTTTATGACAAAATATCCTGAGATTGTTACCTGCAACGTGAGTGAGGGTGCATCAAGTTCAAGTGCGAGTGCATTTGAGATGATGCAGAGTTCGGGTACTCATGCAATGAGCTTCAATATAAATATAGGTAGCGTTGAGGACAGGGAGAGAGGCTTGTATGAGATTTGTGATATGATGCGTAATGATTTGGCTGAGTATACACAGATTAGAACATTCCAGGTGGTTGCCGGTGGACAGAGTGGTGGTATGGGAGGAGAGCCTACAGTTGATGTTGAGCTTTACGGTTACGATTTCAATGATACTGACAAGGCAGCCCTTCTTGTTGAGCAGGGATTCCGCAGCATTCCAGGTGTTAAGCAGGTTATCATCAGCCGTGATGAATATACCCCAGAGTTCCAGGTTGATTTTGACCGTGAGAAAATTGCCCTCAATGGCTTGAATACAAGTACAGTTTCAACATATTTAAGAAACCGTATCAATGGTGTTACCGCTTCTTATTTCCGTGAGGATGGAGAGGAGTATGACATTAACATCAGATATGCCCCAGAGTTCCGTACAACAGTTGAGGATATTGAGAATATTCTTATCTACAATGCAATGGGACAGGGTATCAGATTGCGTGACCTTGGTGAGGTTAAGGAAATTCTTACTCCTCCGGCAATTGAGCGTAAAGACCGTGAGAGACTTGTTACAGTTTCAGCTGTAGTTCCTAATGGAATGGCCATGTCTGACCTTGTTTCTGCAACACAGAACTTTATGGATAATCTTGCATTGCCAATGGGTATCAGCTGGCAGTTGGGAGGTACATATGAGGATCAGCAGGAGACATTCGGCGATTTGATTATGCTAATGGTGCTTATCATTATATTGGTGTTCATTGTGATGGCTGCACAGTTTGAGTCACTTACATATCCTTTTGTAATCATGTTCTCAATTCCGTTTGCGTTTGTAGGTGTGATTATGGGATTTGTAGTTACAGGACAGCCTTTGAATGTGATGTCAATGATCGGTCTTATCATGCTTATGGGTATTGTGGTTAAGAACGGTATTGTGCTTATTGACTACATCATCCTTTGTCGTGAGAGGGGAATGGGTATTGTTCACGCAATTGTAACGTCGGGAAGATCACGTTTGCGTCCTGTGCTTATGACTACTATGACTACTGTATTGGGTATGGTTCCAATGGCTATCGGTACCGGTGAGGGTTCTGAGATGTGGAGAGGTTTGGGTACTTGTGTGGCATGGGGTCTTTCGGTGTCTACACTTATTACCTTGGTGATTGTGCCTGTAATGTACGCGGTATTTGCCGGCAATGGACTTAAGAGAAAGAGAAAAGCAGAACTTAAGGCAATGAAAGCGTTGGCAAAATAACTTAAAAACAGATTGAGATGAAAGCAGTATTTATATCATATAACCAGGCGTTCAAGGATGAGATTCTTGACATTATGCTTAAAGCAGGTGTTAAAGGCTTTACAAACTGGGAAGAGGTAACCGGAAGGGGTTCACGTGGTGGTGAGCCCCATTACGGAGACCATGCATGGCCAACCCTCAACTCTGCAATGATGGCCGTATGTGAGGACAGGATTGCAGAAGACTTTATGAAAAGGCTTAAAGTGTTGGATGAAAACAATCCTCTGATGGGATTGAGAGCCTTCAGCTGGACAGTTGATTCAGCAATATAAGATTAGAATCTGATGTTTCTCCCCATAAGTTTCTCCATGATGAGGCTTTTGGTGGAGATTCCAAAAGGAGCAGAGCGGCGGTTATCCCCAAGGGTAACTGCCGTTTCCTTTTTCATTGTCCTAAAAGCATTGTGGGCTTTTATTACAGATGTGAAGAAACTCCATTTCCCTTGTAGCAGATAAGCAATACCAGTAAGACCGTCAACGCACATCCTCACAAATATAAACAGGTTTCGGTTACCCCATTTCCCCCCAAAGGCATCCCACCCTTCAGTTGTAGGGAGGTTCTTATGGAGCATTAGCAAGTTGTTGCGGTAGTTGAAAAAAAGTTTGCGTGGAGAATTGTTGGGAAGCGTACCTCCACCAACATGGAAAACATGGCTCTGAGGTACAGCCCATACCTGATAACCAGCTAGTTGGGCTCTCCAGCAAAAATCTATCTCCTCCATATGTGCAAAGAAACTTTCATCCAACCCATTAAGCTCTTTCCAAACAGAACTTCTTACAACCATACAGGCACCGCTTGCCCAGAAACATTGTGCAGGGGTGTCATATTGCCCTTTGTCCTCCTCAATATTTGAGAGAACCCTTCCTCTGCAGAATGGGAATCCCAGAACATCAATATGTCCACCACAAGCCCCTGCATATTCAAAGGTTTCATATTTTCCTCCCGACAGATTTCCCTTAAATAGTCCGGTGATATCTTCTTTTCCTGTGGCCTCAATGCACAGTTGCTGGTGTCTCCCTTCTGAAAGCATCTTTGGTTGGCATACTCCTGCCTGCGGATGTGATTCCATAAAGGAGATAAGTGGCTCCAACCAGTTGTCGGGAACCAGAATGTCTGAATTCAGCAAAATGAAATACTCTGCATCCACCTGCTTGAGGGCTCTGTTGTATCCACCTGTGAAGCCATAGTTGTTGTCAAGTTCAATGGTGCGGATCTGTGGATAATTTTCCCTCAGGAATGACAGTGAATTGTCTGATGAACAGTTGTCCGCCACAATTATGGATACGTTGCCATTACCTTGGGTACATGGTAGTGTTGCCGGAGTGTTTGATACAAGTGCCGGCATATATTTCTGGAGGAATTTTTCTCCGTTCCAGTTGAGAATTACTATTGCAACCTTATCCATAATGGTACAAATATAACTTTTTGATATAGGATTAGTGCAAAATTGCTCAAAAAATGACAAATATTTATATCTTTGCCAAATATGTTTACAAATTTGGAGTAAATAGAACCAAATATCATTAATTTAAATAAATTCATAACTTATGTTTAAAGGACATCCAAAAGGGTTGCTAGCTGCAGCTCTAAGTAACATGGGAGAGCGTTTCGGATATTACATCATGAACGCAGTACTTGTATTGTTCCTATGTTCAAAATTCGGTTTGAGCGAGGGCTTGAGTGGTACAATCTATTCTTGCTTCTATGCCGGTATCTACATTCTTGCTCTTGTAGGTGGTCTTATTGCAGACCGTACGCAGAATTACAAAGGCACTATCAAAACTGGTCTTGTAATTATGGCTGCAGGATACATCATCCTGTCTATTCCAATTCTTGCAACTGCAGGTAATACTTCTTGGTTGCTTTCACTAACTTGTCTTGCATTGTTCCTTATCGCTTTCGGTAATGGTTTGTTCAAAGGTAACTTGCAGGCTATCGTAGGCCAGATGTATGATGACTTTGAGGCTGAGGCTGCAAAAAATGGCCCAGAGGCACTTAAAGAGGCAAAAGACAAACGTGATGCAGGTTTCCAGATTTTCTATGTGTTCATTAACGTAGGTGGTCTTATTGCTCCTTTCGTAGCTCCAGTTCTACGTCAGTGGTGGTTGGGTACCAATGGTATGGAGTACAATGCGCAGCTTCCTGCACTTTGCCACGAGTATATCAATGCGGCAGCAACTATGGCTCCAGAGGCTCTTGCAAACTTGCAGCAGCTTATGGTTAAAGCTGGTGGCCAGATAACTGATATGGCTGCTTCTTGCCAGACTTATCTTCAGATTTTCAATGAGGGTATACACTACTCATTCATTGCATCTGTTGCAGCTATGGTTATCTCTTTGGTTATCTTCTTCTTCTCACAGAAGATGTTCCCTACTCCTGCAAAGAAAGTTGCTGTACAGAGTTCTGAGTATACAGCAGAGGAGAAAGCTGCTATGGCAAAAGAGATCAAACAGAGAATGTATGCTTTGTTTGCAGTTCTAGGTATTGTAATCTTCTTCTGGTTCTCATTCCACCAGAACGGTATGTCACTTTCATTCTTTGCACGTGACTTCGTAGATTCATCGGCAGTTGCTCCTGAGATTTGGCAGGCTATCAATCCATTCTTTGTAATTACCCTTACCCCAATCATTATGGCTATCTTTGCGGCTCTTGCAAAGAAAGGTAAAGCTATCTCTACTCCTCGTAAGATTGCTATAGGTATGTTTATTGCAGGTTTGGCATTCTTGTTCCTTGCTATTTTCTCAGTAATGAAAGGCTATCCTTCAGCAGATGCTTACAAAGCTCTTCCAATTGCAGAGCAGATGGCCAACAAGGCTCACTGGTGGGTGCTTATTGCAGTTTACTTCTTCCTAACAGTTGCAGAGTTGTTCATTTCTCCACTTGGTTTGTCATTTGTATCAAAAGTGGCTCCTAAGAACCTTCTAGGTCTTTGCCAGGGTCTATGGCTTACTGCTACAGCTCTTGGTAACCTTCTATTGTGGATTGGACCTCTTATGTACAACGCATGGCCAATCTGGCAGTGCTGGACTGTATTCCTAGTAGTATGTCTTGTTTCTATGGGCGTAATGCTTGGTATGGTTAAATGGTTGGAGAGAGTTACTGCGTAATTTATCCATAACTTATAAATTTGAGGAAGGTGGCCCAAAATGATATGAACCCCAAAAGTTAGACAAAAACTTTTGGGGTTTTGTTATGTTAAAAAAGAGAAAGAAACACGGCTATGCAGAACGATTGAAGTATATGCATATGCTTGAGAAGGGATGTAGTATTAATTATATCCATGTTCAT
>JAZLBB010000041.1:0-56966 GCA_045613465.1 Candidatus Egerieisoma sp. | reverse complement strand
AAACATCTGCCCCGCCGGAATTACCACAAGTTCGTGCTCCTTAATGAGATAGGTCTTCCCCCCTATTTCCGCAAGCACTGTACCACTGCAAAGGAAAAAGAAACAATGAATTGCCGACCGCTGCGCAGGCATAGGTCCTGCGGATATGAAGCCGGGGGTGGGGGTGCTGTGGGTGGGGGTGCAGTGATGCGGCCCAGGGTGCCCTGCAGGGTGACTTGCCTGGGATGCTGCTGGGTTACCTCCAGTAAGCTTCCTGATAATAAAAAGTTGCTCCTGATGTTGTATCATAACAAAGCAAATTTAGGAAAAATCAATCACCCCGGAACACAATATCCTCAAAAGTTGTTATATTTGTACTTGCATTTGCGGAAATAGCTCAGTTGGTAGAGCATCAGCTTCCCAAGCTGAGGGCCGCGGGTTCGAATCCCGTTTTCCGCTCAAAAGCAGACCGGATGATGCAAATCATCCGGTTTTTTTGTGCAATAACAGACCGTTGCAAGCTCTGCTTGCATAAGGGATGGAATGGCGCAAAAAAAGTTGTGCACAGCACAACGGTCTGCTTTTAAGAGCCCCCGCAGGCGCGCCACGGGAATGCCGGAGGCCAAACCCCGTTTTCCGCTCCATATGAAAATCAGATAGTTACAATGGTTAGCTGTCTGATTTTTTTTATGCTGAAAATGGCTGGTTTAACTGCGGTTTAACTAGGTTAGTTAAACTGAGAGTTAAATCGAAATTATTATGAATGCTACAATTTCCGTAGTTTGCTACCAATACAAAAATTGAAGAAAATGTAGGTCTGAAACTAGCATAGTCAATTCAGCTGAGATTTTTATAAATTATAAACAACCATATCACATCTTTTTATTAAATTTGTCGCAATTCCAAGCAAAAACTGTTTGGAAGGACCTTATTAAAAAGGTGTTATTGAAATATTATCTTTCATTCTCAAATCTCGCAAATTTGAATGCTGTGAAGATAGTAGCAATGGCATCACATCATTGGTTTGTACAGCCCGTAGTGGGTTTATACATATCCTTTGGTGTGGGCTATTGTTTTATCCACAGCAAAGGCAATGCGAGAGCCAGAGAATGGGATAAAGCAATAAGTTCCCACACCTTTTTTTGTTTTATCCGCTTTCATCTGGGAATTATGAGGGCATACATTACAATATTATGATATTCCCATCATATTCTAAATCTGAACAAACAGCAATTCTTTATTTAGTTGCTGTAATTACATTTAATAACGGTTGGAAAGAGAATGAAAAAAGATTGCTAAATGCAATTGGTCATCGTTTTAATTTTTCTAACCAAGAGGTAAATGAGGCTTTAAAAATGAATAGTCAGCGAGCGCTTGCTACCATTAATTCCATGGATAATAACAAGAAAAAGTTGGCTAGTTGCATATTTCAGTCTGCAGCAATGGCTGATGGAGATACAAGAATGGAGAAACCGCAATGGGACCGTTATTTTGACATAGCTATAAAGGGTGACATTCCTATGGATATTCAGTTCTCTGATGCCTTAGATTTAACACACGAATACCTCGGTTGCTAATACAAATGATTTTATGGCAAAGCAAATCATTTCAAAATAAATATAGTAGCTATGATAAATCTTATAAAATTGGCAGAGCAAGGGGATGTCAATTCTCAATATGAATTGGGCATAAAATACTATCAAAAGGGTGAAGAAGAATTAGCTTTTGCTTGGATAAAGGAAGCCGCTGAGCAGGGGCTCAGTGACGCTCAAATAGACCTAGCAAAATGCTATAAAAGAGGAATCGGAGTAGGACAAGATTTTCATTGTGCATTATGTTGGTACGAAAAGGCTGCCCAACAGGGTAATGCAGATGCAATGAACGAATTAGCTCTACATTATTATAATGGGCAAGGATGTAATGTTGATTATAGTAAGACCTTAATGTGGTTTGAGGAAGCAGCACACTTAGGTCACCCACAAGCAACATTCAATTTAGGAGTTAGCTATGCAGAAGGGGTAATTGTCAAAAGGGATATGGCAAAAGCAAAAAAATTATTTCTTCAAGCCGAAGAGTTAGGTTCTGAAGAAGCTTCTTCAGCCCTTGCGAATATGGATGATGATGACGATTATGACTATGATGAAGAGTTTGATACCGATGAATTCACTTATTCAATAGATGTAGCATCTAAAATATATGCAAAACTAAAAACACAGGAAGCTGCAAATAAAGAATTTTATGAGCAGCTAGAAGATTTCTTTGCTGAACATGGTTTAGAGTACGAGTGCTCTAATGGTAGTGGCGTTACAGGATTTGGCGGTTGTACTTATAAAAGTGATATGCAAACAATTACTGTTTTAGTAGAATTTGCTAATGAACCATCTGTTTATGGAATCATACTTCCTACTTATGGCGCATATACAAAACAACTATTTAACGACGGACTCAATAATAAATGTCTTTTTGGACTACCTATTTTCACAATGCAATGGTATGATGAAATGGATAGAGCATTTATATATTTTATAAATAGAGAATCATACCTAGAATTTGACACTCCAAAAGGCAGAAAGGAAAAAGATTTATTTGGTTTTTAAATATTAATATTATGCAAGCTTTTGATTTAGGATTATCCGTAATGTGGGGAGATTGCAATATCGGAGCAAAAGAATGCTATGAGAATGGCTCCCTATATTCATGGAAAGAGATTGCTCCTGAAGTAGATAGGCTTAGTGCTTTGCGTGCTTCTGTTGCCATACCATCATCAATGAAAAGTGATTTAGCAGAAAGATTATATGGCCCTGGATGGCAGATTCCAACAATTGAGCATATAATTGAATTGATGGAAAACTGCGAATTTGAATTTGCATTAATGGGTAAAGCACTTAGAGTGATTGGACCCAACGGAAATAGCATTTTATTGCCTTTGGCAGGAAATGAGGATAGATTTGGGAATAAGGTCAAAGGAGGATTTTATTGGTCTTCTACAAAGGCCTCTGAAGATTGTAATTCAGCATATCAATTACATATTTCAGATAATCAAGTGATTTATGGATATAATCTCATGACTGTTTATCAATCCGTAAGGCCAGTCTTTTGTCCTACAGATAATGATAGAAATTTTAATAAAGTAGCTAATCCTATCCTATACAATAAGGCAAATTATGCCTATATAATGTCTCAACTTACTAAATTATGTAACGAACTACACATACCTTTCAGGTTGTCAGATGTAAAAAAAGCTAACAGAAATATTATAGATAAGATTAAGACTGTTGATCACTTCCAAATTTTTGAGATAAATCCACAAAATGCATTGGGACATGGAAATATAACTTTCGTTTATATAAAAGATCAAAAACTAGTTGGCATTTTAATTGAGAAAGCGAGCGAGGAATATATCAATAGCGTTAGGAACTCTGGAATGGTTTATGGAATTATTTTAGGCTCAGGAACTATAACATATGGTGCAGATAATCGTACAGATACAATCGTAGATTTAAAACCTGATGAAATCTATGTAAGATTATTCTAATAACTGATTTCTTATGAGACACTACTATCCAGATGCTCCTGATGCCTTAAGTGCAAAAAAGCAGTTTCTTAGAGAGCATCACTATTATGCAAAACACTGTTTCCATAATACATGGGGAACAGGCTATGTAATATTTGATTCTAAGGAAGAGGTAAATCTTTGGTAGAAGGAGCATACTGGTAGATATTTCTACACAGAGGAATATGAGCCAGGAACGATATTCACCAAAGCTGATGCGTTAAAGGAGATAGAGGATAGATACGGTAATGTGATTGATGACACATTATCTTTAAGAGATTATTCAATGTCTATATTAGCTATAGGATTACCATCATCTTCTGCATTTGGCAATAGGCTATTCTTAAAATTTGCTAAATCAACAGCAGAAGAAGATATTACTTGGCGTTTCTATACGCATTACATTCCGTTGTGCGTAGAGGTTCGCAATATTAGCAATCTTGATTTAAGAAGATATTTAGTAATGCATCTATATCAATACTTCTATAATGACAGATTCAAGAAACGCATTGAAGGAAGCATACAATAAGATTAAAACTAAATTTACCACATATGAGCATGATAACAAAACTTTTGAGAGACTATTCTCAAACACACATTTCTTATGCAGCAGTAAGAAAAGATCCTTCAGTGGAGACTGCTAGGATATTAACACAAATAGCTAATGAATTAGCTAAAAATGAATGGAAGTGTCCTCCTAGTGATGTTCCTACTGATGCTATTGCTATGAGTGCATTTTTTGAAATGTTTACATTAAAAATTGGCTCAGATGCTCCTATCATGCTTTGCTATTATTATAGTAGTCGTGTAGCCAATGACCGCTCATTTCCTGCAAATGTTCGCGCTCTAGGAAATAAATTCCGAGCTTTCATAGTTTTTAAAGCTATGACAAAATTAAATATGACCTTTAATCTTGCATGCAATGCGCCAATAGGTGGCTATCGAGGCCGATTAAAGGGACAGCAATTCTTTGACTTAGCACTCATAAGCGATATTTACAAGGCATGGGATACAGATAGTAATGACCCGCTACTACAAAATTTGAAAAGACAAGCTCCTATAGTTGCCTCAAATCATCCTATGTTTACTAAACAGCAGATTATTTCAGAGGGAGAGTTGGCTCATGAGGCTGTCTTAAATATCGTAAAGAGCATGTTAAAGTTAAATTAATGCGAGACTTAGGGGTTATGAGATCATTTAGCAATAAGCCATTATCTATTCCATCATTTTCAGTTAATGACATTAAGGATGAGAGAATTCAAGATAAGTCTATAATAGAGAAGCTTGTCAAGAATATGGTCTTAGTTAAAAATGGGATATATCTTGAAAAAATATATGATGTAAAAACATTTAGAGGCTCTATTATAGAAAGAGCAGCCCCAAATGCTGTAGAAATAGACTCATTCTACATCTCAAGATATCCTATTACTCAAAAAGAATGGACTCTTATAATGGGATATGATCCCTCAAGTTATGATGTTCAAGATGAGGACTAACCCGTTTGTAATGTTTCTTATGAAGAATGCTTAAGATTCATTGCTAAGCTTAATCGCATAACAGGACTAAAGTTTGATTTGCCTACTTCATATCAATGGGATTATGCAGCACATGGTGGGAGAACTAATGATTTTCATTTGGAAAACAAAACATATGAAGAAATATCAAACTATGCTTGGATAGATGTTAAGAAACCTTTTCCCGTGGGATTGAAACAACCGAACACTCTTGGTTTATATGACATGTTTGGCAATCTTGGTGAATTATGTAAAAGAATTGAGGATAAAGATATTGTCAAAGGAGGAGTAAGCACGAATAGAGAAAGATTTTGGGATTCAGGTGGCTATTATCATTATGAGGACTATTGGTCAGAAAAGAATATTTCTATAAATGAAGGATTTAGATTGGTGTGCAATGATGTGGATATTAAAAGTTTATTATAGATAAGGAAACACTATAAGACTACGGGAAACAAGAAAATTAAAACTAACTATATATGAAATTCTTTTCAGGAAATACATTGTACACATTAGCTGGTGCTAAGGTGAACAGAACTATAAGTTTAATGTGGAAACTCAGATTCAATAAGAATTTGTACTACAACAATTTTATCGTTCGTGATATTTCTCCAAATGATATTTAAAGAATATTAACAATAACCAATGCCCAGCCCAACAAAACCCAAATACCTCAATCTGCAATAATTAAGGACTTGACTTATATGAAAAACTTGATATTACTATTAACTTGCTTAACTATGTTGTTGTCCTGCAATAATCAGAAGAAACAGGAGAATGCCGTGCAAGGTACAACAGATACCCTAGGCTATGAAATACCGCATATTTTCCATGGATGGATTAGCAGTGTCGCAATAGCAAAATTGAACGAGGATGGTTCTCTTAGGGAGTGGGGTAAATTAATATCAGATACCACAAAATATGCTATGTACCTAGACCAAGGGCTTATTTCAATCTTTGATGATACTACACAGTTTCACTATATAGAAGAATATCTTGGAAAGCAAGAAGATGCGGAAGCTACGTGGTACAATATCGCCACTATTGATTATAGCGAAGAATTGGGATATGTGAGATTCTACTATCAGAAGGATAGCACTGTACATCTTTATTTAGACTATCCTAAAAGAGCAGTAGTTTATCCACTTATATCATTTATGCCACAGGATGAATTAAATGAACGTTTGAGTAAGTACAAGAAACAATAATTTTTATGTGGTTCACAGTAGTTTTCATACTCATACTGTTATTGTGCGCAGGAGTTCTCGTTCCATCATGGTTTGACATGGATAAGGAGGAGAAACCTAAACGCACCAAACGCAGTTACAAGTGGGATGGCCCAAAGACAGATGCACGGATAAACCTAATGTTGGCTGAGAGCATATCACTTATGAAAGAGTTGGGAGTTCCTATTTCTGATTCAATATGTCCTGAAGTAAGATTGGTAGGATCACACTGCAAATACGGAAGATGTTGCAGCAAAGGTAGTCTGAAAAGGTACACAGAATATGATTACTACATTGAAATTTCCGGACATACTTTGCAGAATACAGAAAAGTCACTAAGAAATACCCTTATTCATGAACTGATTCATACAGTTCCCGATGGAATGTGCCATACAGGAGAGTGGAAAAAATGGGCCAAATATGTGAGCGCAAAAACAGGCTATAATATCAAACGGTTAGATGGTGATGAAACAGAGGAGGATTTAAAACGTTTGGAAGGTGAGTACATATGATACAAGAAAAGCGGTAAATGATTTTTGTCAAATACCGCTTTCTTAGTTTTAGAACAAAACAATTCAAAAATTCTGAGTGAACATAAAACCGAGAGTTAAACCAAGCATGCATAAGCTGATTTTCTAAGGATCGTAAGCGAAAGTAGATCAGTCGGTTATCTCAAATTCGTAGAATTTGGGTGCAATCAGCGCCCCTCCGGCGAGGAGGAAGGGAATGCACAGCCCTTTAGGGCGAGCACAATCCCCCCGCGGCCAGCGTACTGGAGTGCCGGAGGCCAAATCCTGTATCCCTGCCAACACCACCTGAAAATCATTTTTAAAATTTATAATACATCATCATAACATCTTTTTGCTAAATTTGTAGTAATTCCAAGCAATAAATTGTTTGGAAGGACATATTGAACAAAAAGGTATTATTGAAACTTTGATATAGTAATGAAAACATTTAAATTGATCGGAATGGCATTGGTTGCTATTCTTTTATGTGTAAATTTCACTTCATGTAGCAAGGATGATGGTCCGTCAGAAAAACCGGAAGAAGGAGGAATTATTGTCAGTGGTAAAAAGTTGACAAAAATCACCGGTGCATATGATGGTGAGGTTGAGACTTACTCTTTTAATTATGACAATAATGGCAGAGTGGTTAAAGCAGAATATAAAGAGGATAATTACACAGAAACTTATCAATTTATTTGGGGGGATGATGCTATTAGAGTCAGCTGGTCAAATACTGAAAGTACATCTAATTACAGATGCACCATATCGCTAAAAAATGGACACATAGAGTATGAAGACTATGGAGAAGCCCAGAAAGGCATTTTTTCCTATAATTCATCTAACAAACTTATAAAATTCAGCGATGGCAAATATTGGACAGTTTCTGCAATATGGGATGGTGACAAATTGGTTTCTATCTCTGATGAAGACAGCGATTGTACATTAACATATAAAAATCAATCATGCAAAAAAGGCTATTTCCCTTTTATTGCTACCATGATTGAAGCAGGAGAGACCCACCTTCTGCATATGGCTCATCCAGAAATTGCAGGAATGAGAACAACACAACTGCCATCCAGCATAACATGGATAGATAGATATGAAACTGAAACTAGCACTCTAACATATGAGTTTGATAATGAAGGCTATATTTCCAAAGTAAATATTAAAGAAGGTTCCAATACATATACGATAACTCTAACATGGAAATAATGTCAACAGTGCATTAACAATAAGAATTAAAACATTTCTTTAGGCAATTTTTATTGCAGATATGTGGTTAATCATCATACTAATCATTATCTCCACACTATGCATAATCTTTATCACTCCATCTCTGTTTGAGAATGATACAGAGAGTGGGAATAGTCTGGACAAGCCTAACCACAAAAGAACTGAGAGGAAATCCCCAAAACCCGGCAACAAATGGGAAGGTCCCAAGACTGATGCCAGAATAAACAGAATGCTTGCAGAATGCACAGCACTTCTTAAAGATCTGAATGTTCCAGTCTCAAATTCTGTATGCCCAACAGTAAAACTGATTGGGGCCAGACGCACCCTTGGACGCTGCTGCAAAAGAGGTAGCAGGAAGAAATACTCAGAATATGAATACTATATAGAAATCTCTGCGCACACCCTGGGCAACACAGAAAAATCTCTCCGCAACACCCTTATCCACGAACTTCTCCATACTGTTCCCGATGGCATGCGACACACCGGAGCCTGGAAGAAATGGGCCAAATATGTGAGCCGGAAAACCGGTTACACCATCCAGCGTCTTGGTGGCGATGAAACTGCCGGGGATATCAAACGTCTCTCTTCAGACAAATAAAAAAGCAGCCTCAAAGCCGCTTTTTTAACTGTCACTCTTATTGCACCCCAGCCAGTCTGTCCAAGGCCAGCACCACAAGTTTCTTAACCAGTTCCTTATAATCAGGTTCGGCACCTTTGTGGTAGCGGTTGGCAATGATGCAGCAGACTGTGCCGCCACGGTGTCCAAGTTTGCCAGCGAGACCTGCCAAAGCTGAACCTTCCATCTCAAAGTTGGTTATGCGCCAGTGGTCAAAGCGGAAACTCTCAAATTTTTCCATCATATTTGGCATGGCCAAAGGTATACGCAAAACCCTACCTTGAGGACCGTAGAAACCGGATGCTGAAATGGTTACTCCTTTAACGGTAACATCTGCAAAAAGGTCTATCAGCTCCTGCGAAGCACGGGCAAAGTATGGCGCAGGAAGTCGGCTGTCCCAGCCGGTGAACTCTACAAAGGCATCCTCCATCTCCTTGTATGAAACCTCATCTCTGTCTGCGTACCAGTTCAACAGGCCATCAGCTCCAATAGAAATGTGAGAGAACACAAATGCTCCCACTGGTATATCGGGCTGGATAGCCCCTGAGGTTCCTATCCTAAGAATTCTTAAGCTACGGAGATTTTCTTTAACCTGTCGGGAAGAAAAATCTATGTTTACAAGGGCGTCGAGCTCTGTCATTACAATATCAAGGTTGTCGCATCCTATTCCAGTGGAAAGGACTGTCATCCTGCATCCTTTGTAGGTGCCTGTTGCCCAGACAAATTCCCTTGACTCGTTACGCGCCTCCACAATATCAAAGAATGAAGATACCAGTTCTACCCTACCAGGGTCTCCAACCAAGATTACGGTATCTGCAAGTTCTTCCGGCTTCATATGAAGGTGGAATACTGAACCGTCCGAATTGATGATGAGCTCAGAAGCTCCTATTTTTTCCATTTTTTCCTATTTTTAGTCATATCTCTAAGGGAATTCATACCCTGTACCAAAGCCTCATCCTCAGAGATTTTTCTGAATGCCATAAATACAAAAATTGCTGCAACTATTGGGAATACTGCAGATATTGTAAACACTACTCCATCCAGTCTTGTAAAGAACATAAATGCTATCCAAGCCTGGAAAGCCAATAGTACCAACATATTATAAATGCAGATACGCATCTGCTGAATTCTTCTCTTATAAATAAAGATTGAGAAGAATGAAAGGACAAATGTCACAATAACAAAAATAAGGAATGGCCAATACTGGGTGAATTTCAAAACTGTATCACCATCCAAATTCCTCATTAGAGGTCTGAAAAACAACGAGAACAATAATCCCGACGAAGCCAACAAATATAAGCTCTGTACTCTCTGTATCATCTTTAAAATTTAATATTATTTAAAACCTTTAACTCTTTCATATATGCTGTAATCACCACTACTATCGGCATAGAGTAGTTTTAATTTATCATTATTGACATACTCTACTTTAAAGATTAAATATCCTGCTACCCAAACTTCATTTCCTTTAAGTTGATATTCTGCAACAATCTCTAAATCAAAATTACTTAGAGAACCTGTAATATATCCATTTATAAATGGATATTCCCTTCCTTCATATTCTTTTATAACCCCGTTTGAAAACTCTAATAAGTAGTCTGTGCTGTTATTATAAATATAATTATCGCCATCACCATAATAATCTGCTGTACATGCCCACAAACCTTCAAGTGTTTTTGACAAATTGCCATTACTTCCACCATCATCCTTAGAACATGATGTAATGCATAAACCTGTTACCAACATGCAAGTAAGTAATAAAATCTTTTTCATAGGTAATAAAGTTGTTATATGTTAATTATTTTAAGTTTAGTTATCTTCTTTTATACAATATTTCTTTATTACGCTATATGCATCTTCTACACCCAACTCACCGGCCTTACTCAAATCAATACAACCTTTCTCCTTATCTTTAAGGTATATAAGCACCAATCCCCTATTAAAATAGGCTTGCTTAAGTGCTGGATACAGTTCCAATGCTTTGGTATACTGATTGATAGCCTCCGGAAGATCACTTGAAAGGCAATACAGGTTACCCAAATTGTAGTATGTGAACGGCAGGGTAGGCATAAGTTTGGCAGCCTTAGTCATATCATGTATTGCCGGAGCATAATCATAATTCATGGAACTGCGCTCCTTTACCCTTGCTCTGGCAGCTCCGGAATTATCGAGAGTAAGTATCTGCACATTATTCTCCATAGATGAGATAAAATCTATCATCTCTGCCTGCAAAGCACCTCTGTTTATATAGTAGAAAGTCTGTTCAGGTTCATTTTTTATTGCTTGGGTGTAGTTCTCAAGCGCTGAGTTATATCTGTTGTCAACTCCATCCACTACTGCCTTGGCAAAGTACAGCCTTGCCATCTCTACCCCCTGAACATTTTCTTTTTCTTTATCTATCAACTGCTCCATAAGTTCTGCAACCTTAACATTATAATTGTCGGGAAGATTTGCAGAAGCCTCTTTCTGGGAATTCAACTCCACTGGAACATTTATTGATGCGGCAAATTTCTCCACCTCCTTGTCTTCCCATCTGCTTTCAAGGGCCATCCTTACATTTTTTGCATTGCTCAGATTAAACTTAAAAAGAGGTTTAAGACGGATATCCACATCCCTGTGCTGCAACAGCTCATTATCAAAGTCTTTTTTTGCAAAATCAGCATCAAGGGCAAGCAGTTTGTCATATTTGCGTGTAGTGTCAGCAAATGCAACTCTGCCAAGGCTGTCTCCTGTACGCAACTGGTACTCCTGTATCTTTTTCTGTGCTATTTCAGCATCTTTTTTTGCCGAATTGAACTGTCCTATCTGGGTTTTGGCATAAGAACGATTCATATATGCCTTTGCAAAATCGGGATAAAGATTGATCGCCTTTGAATAGTCATCCATTGCATCCCTGAATCGTCCCATCTCCATAAAGACACCTGCCCTGTTGAAATATGCAAGAACATTATTTGGGTTTACTGCAATAACTCTGTCATAATCATCCAGTGCATTATTGTAATCTCCAATCTGTGCTCTGATAATTGCTCTATTGTAAAGAGTAAGGGCATTACCAGGCTCATGTTCCAGCACTGTATTCAAGTCTTCTAAAGCCCCCTGAATCTGAGACTTTTCATATCTTATAAGTGCCCTGTTAAAATATGCAAAAGTATTGAGGGTATCCAGTTCAATTGCCTGATCCAAATCGGCCAAAGCCATATCTGTCTTATTCTGCATTGCATATATTCTGGAACGCCTAACGTAACCCTCGGGATCAAATGTATTTATTTTTATGGCTTTGTTATAGTCATTAAGGGCTTTGGTAGTGTCGCCAAGATATAGATAGCAGGCTCCTCTGTTAAGATATGCATCAGCAGCCTTTGGTTCTGCCTTAATAAAACGGTTGAAATCCTTTACAGCTTTGTCAAACTGCTGAGAAAGGAAGTAAGTTACTCCTCGGCTGAAATACAACCCTGTATAACTTGGACGCAAATCAACTGCCTCTGCCAGATCCTTTAGGGCCATATCATATTTACCGGTACGGCTAAGTGTAATTGCCCTATAGTGATATGCAGGAGTATAGATAGGATTGAGTCTTAATGATGTATTGAAATCCTTTTCGGCACCAATAAAATCTCCAAGATTGTACTTTGCTATTCCCCTAAAAAAATATGCATCATAGAGGGTACTGTCCAATCTGGCCAATATATTGAAATTTTCAATTGCACTGGAGTACTTTCCGTCTATAAGCATTTGTCTGCCACGGAAAAAGAATTGGTCAATATCATATTGTGCCTGTGCAGCAAGAGTTGTCATCAGCAGCACAACCACACAAAATAGTCTCTTAAGTGTCTTCATATATCTTGGCAAATTTACAAAAATTAGGACACTCATCAAAAAATAAGCCACACCTTTAGTTTACGTTGTCTTTTTAAAAGACAACGTAAACTAATAACGGGCACGGGCACCAAGTTGCTCCTCAATACGCAAAAGCTGGTTATACTTGGCAATACGTTCCGATCGGCTCATGGAGCCTGTCTTTATTTGACCAGCATTTACGGCAACGGCAAGGTCAGCTATAAAAGTGTCCTCAGTTTCTCCGCTACGATGAGATATGATGCACGCGTAACCATTGCGTTGAGCCAGTGCAATAGTTTTTAAGGTCTCAGTTAAAGTGCCTATCTGGTTCACTTTAATCAGGATTGCATTGGCACACTTCTCATTTATCCCTCGCCCCAGATAGGTGGCATTAGTAACAAAGAGATCGTCCCCCACAAGCTGACACTTGCCCGAAAGTTCTGCCGTAATTTTTTTCCATCCCAGCCAATCATTTTCAGCTAAAGGATCCTCAATAGAATCTATAGGATACTTGGATATCAAAGATTTAAGGTATGCTATCTGTTCATTGGTACTACGATTCACACCCCTTTCCTGTTCAAACCTGGAATAATCATAGAAACCTTCCACAAACTCATTTTGGGAATTATAGTGTCCAGGTTCATAAAATTCAGTTGCTGCACAATCCAATGCAATGGTAACATCCTTTACCGGTACATACCCTGCGTTCTGTATAGCATACATTATATAATTCAATGCCTCCTCTGCACAAGTAAAATTTGGTGCAAAGCCACCTTCATCCCCCACATTGGTACTCAACCCTGCGCTCTTTAAAATTTTCTTAAGACTATAAAAGATGTTTGAACCCATAACCATAGCTTCCCTGAAAGAACGTGCCCCAACAGGCCTTATCATGAACTCCTGAAAAGCTACGGGTGCACTGGAATGGGCTCCACCATTTACAATATTCATCATTGGCACCGGCAATACATGTGCATCAACACCTCCCAAATATCTGTAAAGGGGTACCCTCAAATAATCTGCAGCCGCCTTTGCCACTGCAATGGAAACTGCCAGAATTGCATTTGCTCCAAGTCTCGATTTATTTCCGGTATTGTCGAGCTGCAACATAATAGAATCTACACCCCTCTGGTCAAGCGCATCAAATCCAATCAGTTCAGGAGCTATTATATTGGTAACATTGTCCACAGCACGCAATACTCCCATACCGCCAAATCTCCCTTTCACTCCATCTCTCAGTTCCACAGCCTCTTTACTCCCAGTAGATGCACCGCTAGGAACGCTTGCCCTTCCCCACGAACCATCATTTAAAATCACATCAACCTCAACTGTAGGGTTGCCACGCGAATCAATAATTTCTCTTGCTATAATATTTGAAATATCCATATACCCAGAATTTTAATATATGGATAGAACACCATAACCGGTGTATTGTTCACCCCTAGAAAAATACTTGTACTACTCTAAAAGCCAGACAAATCTATAAATAAGCTCAATCCTTTTCATGAGCACATCAACAGAAAGATTTCCAATATTGTCAGTCACCTTATTGGTATGCTTTGTAATACCAGAAGTAAAAAGAAGCGCAGGAATACCAACATCGGTAAAACTCTTCTGATCAGAGAGTTTATAGAAAATATCATAGAACTCCTTGCTCCCGTAATAAGTATAATCTATATGAAGTCCAGTACAAAAAAACTCATTTGCAAAATCTATCTGCTCTCTCTCCCAAGATTTCAATTTATCTGCACCAAGCACAAGCAGATAATCTCTCTTCCCATCAACAGGGGCAAGGGTACTGCCAATCTGGTCCAAGTTTAGCATACATGTAACTTTATAAGAGGGAATACCCATCCTCTGCACAAAAAATTTACTTCCCTGAAGATTGTAATTATTCCCGTCAAAAGCCACAAACACTATATTTTTATCCAAATCACCCCTCTCGACAAATCTTTTTCCAAATGCCCTTGCCAGTTCAAGCATAGCCGCTACTCCCGACGAATTGTCATCTGCCCCAGGATAAAACTTGTCACCTATGGCACCTATATGATCAAAATGGGCCCCTACAATGATATAATCTGCATTTTTCTTTTTGGATGGAAGATACCCTACCACATTATATCCTTTCAATTCTTTTTTCCCGACAATTGTAAATGGCTGGAAATAACTCACACTTTTAAACGTGGACACACCATACTCCTCAAACTTGCCGGCAATATACTCAGCGACAGTCCTTGCCTGTACAGTTCCAGCAGCCCTTCCAGCAACCTCTTCCGAAGTAAGATACTCCAAATGACGCAATGTCTCATCCATCGTAAGGAGATACTTGTATGTACTGGATGTATGAACCTGTGCAAACAGACTTTGCTGCAACAGCAAAACTGCTACCAAAAGGAAAACTTTAATAAAAGATTTACAAAGGTTCATCGGGAAGAAAATTTTTAACTTTGCAAAAATAAAAATAAAAATGAAACCCAGGGTGACAAAGAAAAAAAGGGGGAAAAAGTTTCTCAAATGGCTGCTGCTCTACATTCCATTATGGTTTGTGGGCCTTACCATATCCTGGGTAGTATTGCTACGTTATGTGCCAGTATATGTAACCCCTCTGATGGCAGTACGCACTTACGAGAATTGGAGCGACAAGACATTCAAAACCTATAAGACCTGGAAATCCTTGGAAAATATCTCACCTAACCTGGCAATGGCTGTAATGGCCAGCGAAGATACAAGGTTTCTCACCCATAATGGGTTTGACTGGGTAGAGATAGAAAATGCTGTGGAGGCGCACAAGAAGGGAAAGAAGCTCCGCGGAGCCAGCACTATAAGTCAGCAAACAGCAAAAAATGTATTCCTTTTACCTGGCCGAAGCTGGGTAAGAAAGGGTTTTGAGGTATATTTTACATTCCTTATTGAGCACATCTGGGGCAAAAAACGCATCATGGAGGTTTATCTTAATGTGGCTGAAATGGGAAGAGGAATCTATGGAGCTGAAGCTGCAGCAGAAAGACTATTCAACACCCGTGCGGCAAAACTCACCACCAAACAATCTGCCCTAATTGCCTCTACACTCCCCAATCCTCTGAAACGTAAGGCTAACCAGCCTACCACCTACATGCAAAAAAGGACAGGAGATATCCAACACATGATGAAGCTCATTCCTCGCCCTGAATGGTTGGATAAATAACCTGTCCGTTCTGTGCAAAGCACAATATGACATTACCAAATATTGATTCTCTCAGCAGGATCCATCCACATTGCATCACCCTCCTTGATGCCGAATGCTTCATAGAAACCGTCAATATTTCTCAATGCTCCGTTCACACGCCATTTGCCCAATGAATGGACATCTGTTTTAGTTCTTCTAAGAATCTCCTGAGGACGTACATTCTGTGCCCATAGGTTTGCATAACCAAGGTAGAATCTCTGATTATGATTGAAACCGTCTATATCAGCTGGTACAGGCTTTCCTTTAAGGGTATTCATATATGCCTGATGTGCAATTAGAAGACCGCCCTGATCGGCAATATTCTCACCAAGTGTATAAGCACCGTCAGCATGAACGGTATCAATTACAATAATCTTGTTGTATTGTTCAACAAGCACCTGTGCTTTCTCATTGAATTTTGCCTCATCTTCTGCTGTCCACCATGCGCTGATATTGCCATCTTTATCATAGTTACGTCCCTGATCATCAAATCCGTGGGTCATCTCATGACCTATTACCACACCAATTCCACCGTAGTTTACAGCATCATCTGCATTTGGATTGAAGAATGGCGGCTGAAGAATAGCTGCAGGGAAACAAATCTCATTGGTAGTTGGATTATAGTAAGCATTTACAGTCTGAGGGCTCATACCCCACTCTGTCCTGTCTACAGGTTTGCCCTCATCTTTCATCATCTCATTATGACGAAACTCGCTTGAACGGCAAATATTTGCCCAATATGAATCATTCTTTATCTCCAATGCAGTATAGTCTTTCCATTTGTCGGGATAACCTACCTTAACAATAAAAGTTCCAAGTTTCTCCTGAGCCTTAGCTTTAGTCTCGTCACTCATCCACTCAAGGGATGCAATTCTCTCACCCAAGGCAACCTGAAGGTTAGCTACCATCTCAACCATTTTCTCCTTAGAAGACGCAGGGAAGTATTTCTCTACATACATCTGGCCGAATGCCTCAGAAAGCGATCTGTTTACAACAGAAAGAGAACGTTTCCAAAGTGGCTGCAACACCTCTCTACCCTGAACGGTCTTACCAAAGAACTCAAAGTTTGCATTTACAAAGTCATCGCTCAAATAATTTGAGGCTGAGTTAAGCAGTTTGAATACCATAAACTCCTTCTGGTCCTCCAAAGATACTTTCTTAAGCATTTTGGTAAGTTTCTCAAAGAAAGTAACCTGGCTTGCATTAACCTCAGTTGAGTTTTTGATACCAACCTCTTTCATGTAAACATCCCAGTTGATGAAGTTGTATTTCTTAACAAAATCTTTCAAAGGCATCTTGTTGTAGTTCTTATGAACATCTCTAAGTGCTCCTCTGTCAACAGAAATCTCTGCAATCTTTGTCTCAAGCGCCATAACCGCCTCTGTAGATTTTGCTGCATCTTCAGCTGAATAACCTGCAAGGGTAAACAATTTGTTCATATACTCCTTGTATGCTGTACGGATTCTTACAGAGTTTGCATCATCCAAAAGGTAATAGTCACGGTCACCCATAGACAAACCACCCTGAGAGAACTGCAACAAATTCATTGTACTGTTTTTCTCATCTGCACCAATATACATACCAAAATAAGATCTTGTACCAGTCTTTTGCAACTGAGCCAACAATGCAGAAAACTCATCTTTATTTGAAACAGCTTTAATTGCAGCAATCTGTTCCTGAACAGGGGCAGCACCCTCTGCATTGCGTTTTACTGTATCCAAGCCAAGAGCATACATTAACTGTATCTTCTCACCTACACTGCCTGGCTCCTGAGGATTTGCATTAAGTTCCTCAATCAAAGATTTCAATTTCTCCTGGTTCTCTTTATCCAACTGGTCAAAAATACCATATCTGGCATACTCCGGAGTTAGGGGATTAGCTGCCATCCAACCGCCACAAGCATACTGGTAAAAATCCTCGCCTGCAGAAACGGTATTATCAAAATTTGCAAGGTCAATTGCCGGTTTGCCGGCATCCTTGCCCTGTGTACAACCTGCCAAAGCCATAGCTGCTACACCAAGTACCATAAATAGTTTTTTCATTTTATAGATTATTAAAAATTTCCCGACAGTCGGTTACCTTCTTGGAACCCCTTCATAACATACTGTACCACCTGCATCTCCACCCTCAGGTCCAAGCTCAATCTCCCAATCAGATGCAGCTATTACATCAGGATTGTGTTCAACCACAATAATTGTATGACCTCGCTCTACAAGGGCATTAAATGCGGCAAGCAGTTTCTTTATATCATGAAAATGCAAGCCAGTAGTAGGTTCATCAAAAATAAACAGTGTAGGACCTTTTACAGCACTCTTTACACCTGTATCCTTACTCAAGAACTGCGCCAGTTTAACCCTCTGACTCTCTCCACCACTCAAACTGCTACTACTCTGACCAAGCTGCACATATCCTAATCCCACATCATCCAATATCTGCAATTTCTGGGCTATTTTCTTGGCTGTTGATTCCTTTTGGGTACCAAAGAAACTTATTGCCTCCTCAACACTCATATCCAGCACCTCATTTATGCTCTTACCCTGATATTTCACCTCCAGGACAAGCGGTTTGAACCTTTTTCCGCCACACTCCTCGCAAGTCATCTTGATATCTGCCATAAACTGCATTGGAATAGTAATAAATCCCTCTCCCAAACACTGAGGGCACCTTCCACCATCTATATTGAACGAGAAATGCGAATGTCCAAAACCGTTCACTTTGGCAAACTGCTGCTCAGAATACAGTTTACGGATATCGTCATAAATCTTGAGATATGTCACCGGATTTGAACGCGAGCTCTTTCCAATAGGGTTCTGGTCTACAAACTCCACCCCTACAATCTTTCCAAGATCACCCCTCAATTCCTTAAATGCACCCGGTTTTATTCCAAATTGCTGGAAATGTCTTGCCAATGCAGGATATAATGTATCTCCAATAAGTGTAGACTTTCCACTTCCACTCACGCCTGTTATTGCGGTAATTACCCCAAGAGGAAACTTAACCGTCACATTCTTAAGATTGTGTTCCATAGCCCCACAAATCTCAACATAATGTTTCCATTCCCTCTTCTGCTGAGGTATTTCAATCTTCTTTATCCCCGACAGGTAATCAATTGTAAGTGAGCCGCTGGAGCTTGTATCTCCCTTCTTACGTCCTTTAAGGGCCGCCTCTATACCATCCTCAACACTGCCTTGGAATACAACCTCACCACCATTCACTCCAGCATAAGGGCCAATATCTATAAGTTCATCTGCCGACCTAATAATCTCCTCATCATGCTCCACAATTAAGACTGTATTACCCAAATTTCTCAAATCCTTAATTACCGAAATCAGTTTGCCAGTATCCCTCTGATGCAGTCCTATACTTGGTTCATCCAAAATATATAAAGACCCAACAAGACTGCTTCCCAATGAACTTACAAGATTTATCCTCTGGCTCTCTCCACCACTTAAAGTATTGGCATGACGGCTTAGTGTCAAATATCCCAACCCCACATTTTCTATATAATTGAGTCTGCTGCAAATCTCCTTTACGGCACGCTCCGCTACAGATGAATCATAAGAATCCAAAACCAGTTCCTTAAAAAACCTGTTCAACGATGTGATGCTCATATCCATCAGTTCAGATATGGTCTTGCCACCTATTTTTACATAATTTGTCTCTTTACGCAAGCGGCTCCCCTCACACTCTCTGCAAACTGTTTTTCCGGAATACCTTGCCAGCATATACTTATACTGTATCTTATAGCGCATACTCTCAACCATCTCAAAGAATGGTGTAATGCCCGTAAACATATTATTTCCGCTCCACAAAAGTTTTTTCTGTTCTTTAGTAAGCTCGGCATACGGCTTATGGATAGGAAAATCAAACTTATGGGCACACATTATAAACTCCTGAAGGAACTTTCCCATAACATCTCCCCTCCAACAAGCTATAGCACCTTCATAAACAGACAATGACGCATTTGGAACCACCAACGACTCATCTATACCTATCATACTACCATAACCGCCACAAGAGGGGCATGCACCAATAGGATTATTGTAGCTGAACATAAGCTCTGTAGGTTTCTCAAAGCGTATACCATCTGCCTCAAACAAATTGGAAAATTCATGTAATGAAACCTCACCTTCGCGACCTTGCATTGTAGCCACCACCAGATGCCCTTCTCCTTCATTGAATGCTGTCTGAACAGAATCCAATAATCTTGCAACATCCTCCTCAGTAAGCCATCCATACCCTGAGGCTCCAGAAGAAACAGTACCTGGCGATACAAGTACCCTGTCAATCATAATATAAAGAGGTGCTGAGGCAAATGAATCCACATCTTGCAATACGGCATCCAACCTCACCATCCCTTTTTCCAATGAGAAAAGTCTGGCATAACCGGCATCCTTCACACTAAGGAGTTTCTCTACTTTATTTGGATTCTCCAACCACTCAATCTGCGCCAGGATGTATGCTGTAATGTTGTCGGGAGATTCATTCTTTATATTTCCTACAAACTCCACAACATCATTTGCAGTATGGCACTTCACCTCCTCTCCAGATACAGGCGAGTATGTACGACCTATCTTGGCATACAGCAATCTCAGATAATCGTAAATTTCGGTGGTAGTACCTACTGTGGAACGCGGATTGCGGGTATTTACCTTCTGCTCAATTGCAATTGCAGGAGGTATTCCCTCAATTTTGTCTACAGCAGGTTTCTGCATCCTTCCCAAAAACTGTCTTGCAAAAGATGAAAGGCTCTCCGCAAAACGTCTCTGTCCTTCTGCAAAAAGGGTATCAAACGCCAATGAAGATTTTCCGCTTCCGCTCAATCCACTCACCACAACCAACTTTCCACGTGGGATTTTAAGATCTATCCCTTTAAGGTTGTTTGCCCTGGCCCCCTTTATGTAAATATATTCCTGATTCTTTTTTGTCATTTTACTTGTGGCTTGTCCTTAACACTGTTTTCACCTCACGAATCTTCTTAAGGGCAGATGTCACCCTGTCCAAATGGGCATTATTACCCACTGATATACCAATCTCCGCTACAAATTCAAGGAGATTTCCAGGTTTGCGTCGCTCGTAAATATTAAACGACCTCATTGACGCTTCCTGCTTGGTTATACACTCTATCAACTGTGCTCCAATAGATGTGTCTCCATCCCCAATAATCTTTATTCCTGTCTGGAACTGGGTAGTATTGGAAACCTGTCTCCATCTGACTTTCTGTAATCTGTACGGATATCTCTCTATAAGCCTTGAGGCATTGGGACAAGATATTCTATGAATCTTTATACCTCCCGTAGCAGACACAAATCCAAACACATCATCTCCAAAAATAGGATTACAGCATTTGGCCATCTGAAAACTGATATTATTGAGTTTGTCACTAATGACCAGATAATCCCCCTCAGATGATTTTCCTTTTCCCTTGGCACCACTTCTTTCATGTCTCTCTGCAGGCAAAGACTCCTCTTCTTCCCCTTTGGTAAGAAAATCCTTCAACTGCAACAGATCTATTTTCTCCTGATAGATTGCCAAGAACACATCAGCAGAGGCTTTCATTTTATAATGTTTGGCTATCTCTGCAAGGACATCATCATTCAGCTCAAGCTTCCAGTTCTTCATCCTTCTCTCAAGCATCTCACGCCCAAGATTCATAAGCTTGTTCTCTTCCTCTTTCAGCTTTGCCTTAATCCTGTTACGGGCTTTGGATGAAACCACAATCTTCAACCAGTCTGCTGAAGGCTTCTGGTTCTTGTTGCTCATGATTTCAACCACATCCCCGGTATGAAGCTCATCCTTTATGGATGCAATCTTTCCATTTACCTTAGCACCACTGCACTTAACACCAAGATTAGAGTGGATATTAAACGCAAAATCCAACACGCTTGCCCCCTTTGGCAACTGTTTTAGATCGCCATTAGGTGTAAATACAAAAATCTCATCCAGCTCTTTCTGTACTGCGTTGGTATAAGTACCGGGATCTGAACTCTCCAACATGGCCTTAACACTTTTTAGCCACTCATCCAGGCCGTGCACGCTTTTAATGCCTTTGTAGCTCCAATGTGAAGCATGCCCGTTCTCAGCCATCTCATCCATTCTCAAGGTTCGTATCTGCACCTCTATATGAGTCCCCTCATTATTCTGTACAGTAGTGTGCAGAGACTCATACCCATTAGGTTTGGGATTTGTAATCCAGTCCCTCAACCTTCTGGTATCGGGTTTGTACTCTTGCGTAACTCTTGAATATACCTCCCAACAATAATCATGTTCCTTCTCCAAAGGAACATCCAATATAAATCTCATTGCAAAAACATCATAAACCCCCTCAAAAGGGACATTCTGTTTCTGCATCTTTTTCCAAATTGAATATGCGGTTTTTGTACGTACTTTAAGTTTATACTTGATGCCACTCTCTTTCAGCGACTGCTCCAACGGCTTTACAAACTCACGGGCCAACTTCTCTCTATCTGCTTCTGTAGCTTTAAGTTTATTTGTAATGGCGCGGTAATGCTCAGGATCGGAGTGTTTGAAATACAGATCCTCCAACTCACTCTTAAGATTATACAAACCCAACTGGTGCGCCAGCGGAATATATAGCATTATGGTCTCGGTAACCTTACGCATTATGCTGCTCTTTGGGAAAATGTCAAGATTACGCATAATCTCAAGTCGGTCGGCGAGCTTTATTAGGGTTACACGGGGATCTTTTGAATAGGAAACAATGAGTTTTCTATAACTTTCTGCTTGCAACTTTGTATCCTTGGGGGTTATTCCCGATATCTTGTTCAAACCCTCCACCATAGTAATAATCTCAGCAGAGTACCCTCTGGCAACCTCCTGCAAACGCTCATCATTCCCTCTGGTAGCCTCATGCAGGAATACTGCAGCAACTGCCTCTGGCATAAGACCTATCTCGGAAGCAACAATACGTGCAACACCCAGCGGATGCTCTATAAACGGATGCCCGTTACCTCTAAGTTGTCCATCCAACTCCTTATAAGCAAAAGTATATGCCTTCTCAACCAATTCCCTCTGGTCAGCAGAATATTGTTCAGTAATCAATCTCAAACTCTCCGGTATCATATCAGCCTCATTTTTTAGAAATCAATTCACCCAAAAAATTCATTTCATCCCTAAATTTTGCAGCCCTGATAAAGTCAAGTTCAGCTGCAGCCTTCTCCATCTCCCGCTTTGCACTTGCCATAGCTTTCTGCAACTGTTCTTTAGTCATATTGCGGATTACAGGATCCTGCAAAACGGTTTTCTTCTCCTCATCTCTAACATAATCTGTACCAACCGGTGCCCTATCCAGAACATTTCTCTCCTTTTTAAGCACCTGTGTAGGGACAATGCCATTGACTCTGTTATACTCCATCTGCTTCTCCCTACGGCGGTTAGTCTCATCAATAGTACGCTTCATGCTCTTGGTAATGGTATCAGCGTACATAATAACCAAACCATTTATATTTCTTGCGGCGCGTCCTGCCGTTTGGGTAAGTGCAGTCTCGCTACGCAAAAAGCCCTCTTTGTCGGCATCAAGTATTGCCACCAGCGACACTTGCGGCAAATCCAAACCTTCCCTAAGAAGGTTTACACCTATCAGCACATCAAAACGTCCTGCCTGAAAATCTTCAATAATCTCAATCCTCTCCATTGTATCAACATCGGAGTGGATATATCGGCAACGGACATACATCTTTTGAAGATATTTGTCAAGCTCCTCAGCCATCCTTTTGGTTAAAGTTGTAACCAACACCCTCTCATCTTTCTCCACTCTAATCTGAATCTCCTCCAACAAATCATCTATCTGATCCTCAGTAGGCCTTATCTCAATAGGTGGCTCCAACAAACCTGTAGGTCTCACCACCTGCTCAACAATAACTCCACCTGATTTCTCCAGCTCATACGGTGCCGGTGTAGCACTTACAAACACTGTCTGACGGCTAAGGCTCTCAAACTCATCAAACTTTAGCGGTCTGTTATCTGCCGCCGCCGGAAGCCTGAACCCATACTCTATCAGAGTCTCCTTACGGGAGCGGTCTCCTCCATACATCGCCCTTATCTGAGGAATTGTAACATGGCTCTCATCTATGAATGTTACAAAATCGTCGGGAAAATAATCCAATAAGCAGAATGGTCTGGTTCCTGCACTTCGTCCATCAAAGTATCTTGAATAGTTCTCAATTCCAGAACAGTAACCTATCTCCTTTATCATCTCCAAATCATACTCCACCCTCTGTTTGAGTCTCTTTGCCTCGGCATGTTTTTCTATACTGTGCAAGAACTCACATTGCCTGGTAAGATCCTCCTGAATATTCCATACCGCACTCTTGATCCTCTCCTTGGTAGTACTGAAAATGTTTGCAGGGAATATTGAAAGTTCGTCAACAAACTCCAAGGTTGCACCACTTACAGGATCAAACATCTCAATCTCCTCAATCTCATCTCCAAAAAATATAACCCTGCACCCCTTATCTCCATAAGCAAGATAAATATCTATACTGTCTCCTTTAACCCTGAATGTACCCCTTTTAAAATCAATATCATTGCGAGAATAAAGGCTGTCTACCAATCTGTAAAGAAACTGACTGCGACTAAGCACCTGTCCTACCTTTATCTTAACTGTATTTGAGTGAAAATCAGCAGGATTTCCAATACCGTAAAGGCATGAGACACTACTCACCACAATAACATCTTTTCTTCCCGACAGCAATGCACTTGAACAGCTCAACCTCAACTTCTCAATCTCATCATTGATGCTCAAATCCTTCTCAATGTATGTATCGGTAACCGGCATATAGGCCTCCGGCTGATAATAATCGTAGTAGGAGACAAAATACTCTACAGCATTATTGGGAAAAAAAGACTTGAACTCACCATACAGCTGCGCCGCCAGAGTCTTGTTATGGCTCAGGATAAGGGCGGGCCTTTGCAGCTGCTCAATCACATTGGCCATAGTAAAGGTCTTGCCGGAACCGGTAACACCCAACAGGGTTACCGCCTCCTGACCCTCCTTTATGGCCTTTGCAATCTCTCGAATTGCAGTGGGCTGGTCGCCCATAGGCTTGTATGGTGATTCTATCTTAAAATTCATCTGTCGGGATACTGCAAAAACTATTTCTTTGCCTGACCTTCTGCTATTCTGCAAGCTTTTATGTAATCGTTCAAACCTTTTGCCACATTTTCCATCATTGCCTTACGGAATGCCGGATCTGCAAGTTTCTCCTCCTCCCAAAGGCTTGAGATAAACAAAGTCTCTACAAGCACGCAAGGGAACTCAGTAATGGCGCTCAATGAGAAATTAAAATTGCCCACCATACCAAAGTTCTTTACCCCATCCATGGTTAAAAGGTGACCAAGAATATCCTCAGCCAATGGTTTATAAGGGTTATACCTGTAGTATGTACTTGTACCCAATGTAGAAAGTGGACTGCCTCCTGCATTACAGTGGATGGATATTACAATATCTGCCTTTTTATCTATCATCTTATCTTGTCTCTCACGTATGGTCATTCCCTCATCACCCTCTCTGGTAAGGACTACCTTTGCACCCTGTTTTTCCAGAATGGACTTAAGCTGATATGCCATATCGAGATTCATATCCTTCTCCTTAAGACCGCTCAGACCAATTGCGCCATTGCTCTCCGGTCCACCATGACCTGCATCAATTCCAATTGTAAGGTTCTTCAGATACAACTGCGAAGGGACATGTTTTATATCCAAAACAAGGTTATTTCCCTGATAATCCATTGTAAATCCCCACGAAGTTTTGGTCTTAAGGTAAATGGTATATCTTGTAACATCAGAATCTATGCTCTCTACATCAATATTATCCACACTCTTAAGGCCACTCTTATGGGTAAGCCAGTTTGAGTTGCACTGCACACCGTAAACATCCACTACAATTTTATGTGGATCTGTATACTCTTTTACAATGTAAGGTTTCTTGCCACCTACGCCAATACTCACTCTATCATAACTTCCGTTGTTATACACAGATGAACTGCCGCTAAGCACTACATTCTCCTGCATAAAGTCATACCCTGCATTCATTTTTCCTACAGTCTCCACCTGACTCTTAGGGATGTATGCATATCTGTTCTGAGAAAGTCTTACCCTATACAGATTTGCATTTTCTGCATCTGCAAACATCTCTATTCCCTCTGGCAAATAGTTTATCTTGGCCCCACCCAAACGGTCGGTGCCGGCGCCATAGTTAAGGTATGAATATTTTTTTGTCCTTACTTTAACACTTGTTGGATAGAACTTGGCCTTTTCTGCCATCTCAGCCTCTCTTGCAGCATCTCTCTTTACTTGTTTGGGAGTTGTACTGTAAAAAACATTAAAGCTTTTGCTCTCATTTCCACTCTTTACCTCAATTGTATTGTTACCCTCAGAAAGTGTAAGTTCAACACCCCATGAACCTGTCTTATAAGCCTTAACCTCTTTGCCATTAATCACAACTGTTGATGATGGCTCTGCCAGGCCCAACACCTGATGTTTTGCCTTGTACACAGTATCTGCAGCACCTCTTTTAACAATAAGTTTTTCACTGGATTGTGCACTTGCACCTACAGCTGCCATAACCATAGAAGCCATAGCCATATAACTGAAAATTCTTCTCATTTCTCTGAATTTTTAAACCGGGTAAATTTACAAAAAATCCATACAACAGGCAAACTGTTTGCAAATTAAGCCGAGTTATTGAGTAATTTTATTATCTTGCAAACCATTAACCTTACCTATATGAAGATTAGAAAAATAAAGTCTTTTTTGGCCATCATTGCATTACAGTTCTCAGCAAGTTCATTTGCAGCAGCACAAGAGAAATTATCCCCTATTGAACTGTTTGACAACTATTCCAAACTTCTCTCTCCTGAGAAGGTATATCTGCATACAGATAAAGATGTTTATAGCGCCACAGACACTATCTGGATAAGCGGTTATGTAGAAAACAGTTCCTATGCGGCAGAGTTCAATGAATCAAACTACATATATGTTGAGCTTATCAACGACCAGGTAGAAAATAAAGATGGTAGTGCCAACTACACAAAGTCTGTAAAGAAAGTTATTGCAAGAAAGAAATTACGCAAATTGGGCAACAGTTTTTCGGGTTATATAGTTGTTCCAGAAATGAACTCAACCGGAAGAGCCATATTGAGAGGATACACTTACTGGATGCTCAACCGTCCTGTAGACTATATGTTCTATAAAGAGCTTGAATTAACCAATCCAATGAAAGACAAGCTTGTACAGGCAATGCAAGAGAAAAACATAAAGCGTAAGGATGATTATCTTAGGATTGGAGAACTTGCTCCGGAAGACAAGGAAAAACTTGCAAAAAAAGAGCATAAAATAGAGTATGACATACAGTTTTTGCCTGAGAGCGGCAATACAATAGTGGGGCAGAAAGGTGTGTACTTCATAAAGGGTATAAATAATTTGGGTAGCGGAGTATCGGTATTTGGAGAGATTTATGACACTAATGGAAATATACTTGCAGAATATGTGACAGACTCGCTTGGATTTGGTAAAGTTTCAATAGAAAAATTGCCGGAGGGTACTCTAACAGCTTCTGTAAACGACGTAAACGGTCCTAAGGATAATGTAAAACTGCCATCAGCTCTTATAGAAGGTGTTGCAATAAATGGCACGATGGGTATAGTATCACAATCGGGGTATGGCGACAAGGATGTAATACAGTTTACAATAAACACCACCCAATCTACCTTGACTCACGGACTAAAAGCAATTATGCACAATGGTTCGGAAGTATACTATACAAAACCTGTCTCAAAAGAGATGGAGAGATTCTCTATCAAACCTGCTATCCTTAATGCCGGTATTCATTCAATTTCTATTATTGATGATAATGGAAATATATATGCTGAGAGACCATTCCTTATCCTACCTTCGGAAAAAGAGCCTATGAGCGTTTCTACACAAAAGAAAGAGTATGGGAAACGGGAATTGGTAAATGTAACATTAACACTTCCCGAGGGACTTGCCGACAACAGCAGCAACTTCTCAGTTTCTGTTACAGATATCTCAACAGTAAATAACTTTGAGAAAACAACCATACAGTCTTATATGCTTCTCAAGAGTGAACTCCAGGGATACATTGAGGAGATTGATTATTATTTTAATGACACTATCCCGCTCAATCAAAGAATGATAAGGGGTGATTACCTTATGCAGACCCATGGATGGAGATATTATGATCTTGAAAAAATAATTAAAGGTAAAAATGATATTCCTCATTTTGGCAAAGAGTACAGTCAGACACTTTTTGGCAAGGTTGTAAATATGACCGGTCTTGCCAATAAAGCAATGGTATCATTCCTTGCACCTTCAATAAATTTTAAGGCTATGGGACAGATTGACTCAGGATACTTTGTCCTTAAGGATGTAAACTTCCCAGAGGGAACCCGATTCATAATCAGTGCAACAGGAAAGAACGGAAGAAATGTAAGACAGACTCCTGAGCTTATGAAAGAGTATTATGCCCCAATTTTCAACTATCCTATGAAAGGGGGCAAAGTTACATATTCAGAAAACTATCAGAAGACCATTGAGAACATATATTACAACAACGATGACGGGGAGCACGCTATGGCTTATGAACTTAATCCAGTAGTCATTACATCCCAACTCATCACTCCAAAGAACTCCCCTTCGCCAATAGACAACTACCCTATTCAAAGAGAGTGGTACAGGGATACCACAGCTATGAAATCCTATGCCCAGAACTATACTGTTGGAGCATATGTGGTGGCAACATACTCTGGAGTAAGAGAATTTTTCAATGGTGTTGCAGATGATATTGCACTCCCATCATTTATGATGCAGGATACCATTTCCCAGGAGAGCGGTGTTCCATCAGGCTCACTTATAGGTCCCAAAATAACCGCAGGGTCAATGGCTGGAGGATCTATTACCCGACCTGGCAGATACGGTATTGTACTGGTATATCTTAACGGATCTTATATACATCCCGAAGAAGCTGTGTTTACAGTATTGTCATTGCCTTTGGCAGAGATTGAATCAATGATTTATGTTACAGGTGTAAATGCGGCACCATTCCAGCCATCTATAAACTCAAGTGATGTATCTCCATTCCCTGTGCTGATGGTAAGGACAAAACCCAATTCCAAGGCTAATGACATACCTCACAATGTATTGAGTGATTACCCTCTTGGCTGGCAAAAACCTGTTAAGATGTACACCCCTAAATATGATAGTGCAGAAGCACGCAAAAAGGGCGGCCAGGACAACAGACTTACCTTGTACTGGAATCCATCAGTGAGATTTGATGCAGAAGGAAAAGCTTACGTGAGTTTCTATACATCAGACTCAGCTTCAGACTATAGAATTGAGGTAGAAGGAATTTCGTCTTCTAAACGTTACCACTACGTAGAACAGATAATTACTAAGAAAAAGTAAGTTTGATTATGCTGCCATAATCATCCAACGAGGAAAACGCATTGTCGGGGGTTATTGCTCCCGACAATATTTTTGCACATATCTGTACTCCTCCATGGCAGAACAACAAGACATTCTCCTTACCTTGTCCCTTGAGTTCCTGTATAAATTCAGCCACTCTGTTAAACTGGTCCTGAAAAGACTCCCCTCCGGTTGCCCTTACATGCAGATAATCATTATACCACTCCTGAAGGCGAGGATCCCTGATATCATTAAAATTCTGCATTTCCCACTCACCAAAGTTAATTTCCATAATTCTGGATTCCCTTACGGCATGAGGATAACCACAAAACTCAGCCAGAAGTGCACTTCTGCTCAGCGGACTTGTGTATATACTGTCGGGAAGAAAATCTGCAGAAAATATCTGCTGCAATTTTTCCTTTACAGCAGCTGCCTCCTGGGGAAAAGATTCCTTGAGCGGAACATCACTCTGCCCGTAACATATCCCTTTAGGGACATCTACTGAGGTATGTCTTACAAGATATACATCCATATTACAACAATGAATTTATTATTGCCACAGATGCCAAATGAAATGTGAGCTCACATAACAGGAATGTGGCACCACAACAATCTCCTGTGTATCCTTGGATCTTTTTTCTATATAACAATGTGAGCATCAGAAATGCAACACAAGGTACTCCTGCAGCATAAATTGCCTCATAAGGAATATACAGAGCATAAAACCTCCAAAGCATAAAAAGCACAATTACCAGATTTATGGCAAAAACCACAGCCGGCATTCTGTTGTAGACAAGCTTATTCTTGCTTTCCTCCTCATTGCGGGCATACGGAAGGAGATTTACTATATTGCTTGAAATGAACTTGCACAACACATCCCCACAAAAGAATAAAGAGGCCGATATTGCAATTGGCATTGAAGAGAGGATTGCCACTAAAAGAGCAAAATATATGACAAGCCCCAATACACCATAGCTTCCAATATGGGAATCCTTCATTATACGCAAAATGGCAGCTTTATCAGTTCCTCCTCCAAAGCCATCAAAAAAATCTGCAAGGCCATCTTCATGCAAGGCTCCTGTAACCAGAATTCTGGCAGCCAGGCCAAGTATCACAGCTACCACAGTTGGCAAGAAAAATGAGGTTCCAAGCATTACAAATGCACCAATACAACCGGTCACCAATCCTGCCCAAGGCCACCAATTCACCACATTTTTAAAATATTCCTTTTCTACAGAAGCAAGCCTCCAGAAAGGGAGTCTGGTAAAAAACATCAATGCTGCAAGAACCTGTTTCATCCTAAAAATATTTGGTTACCGACGCTCCGGTAAAACTGTCCATCTCATTTATCATATTCACCGCAGAGACCAATATAGGGTAAGCACATATGGCACCGCTTCCCTCTCCAAGCCTTAGTCCAAGACTTAGAATTGGCTTGGCATCAAGCAGATCCAATACTCTTCTATGCCCTGTTTCATCTCCACAATGCCCAAATATTGCATACTCAACAACTTGAGGATAAAGTTCTCTGGCTGCCAAAATACAATTTGTCATAATAAAGCCGTCAACAAGAATAACCATCCCCAGCTCAGCTGCACGCAACATACCACCCACTGCCATAACCATCTCATATCCACCAAACCACCTCATAATTTCAAGGACAAACTCTTTTCTGTCTCCCGACAAATAACTTATCCCTTCACTCCTTTCATAGTTCTGTGCCGCCTTAACAAGCACATCCAATTTATGCTGCAGATTCTTTCCAACCATTCCGCTTCCAGCCCCGACACACTCCCTTAAAGGAATTCCTCCAAGATAGCTCATCCACATAGATGAAGGGGAAGTATTGCCAACCCCCATTTCACCGAAAGCCACCACATTGGTTCCCTGGGAAAATACTTTATCTACCTGCTCTGCACCCCTCTCTATTGCCAATTCAAGTTCCTGCATAGTCATGGCAGGACCATAAAGAAAATTTCTTGTTCCTTTTCTTATTTTGGCATCTATAATTCCACAGTGGGGAGGAAAATCAAAATCTACACCACTGTCAACAACATTCAACTTAAAATTATGCTGTTTGCAAAGGAAACTTATTCCTGCGCCACCTTTAAGAAAGTGCCCCATCTGTTGCCATGTAACCTCCTTAGGTGAAAAACTTACACCCTCATCTACAATGCCATGGTCGGCTCCAAAAAGGATATGCTGAGGTTTTTTCAACTCAGGGCTCAAACTCTGCTGAATCATTCCAACCCTCAATGCCAACTCCTCCAACATTCCCAAAGACCCCTTTGGCTTGGTCAAATTATCTATCTTGTCTCTAAGAGCCCTCTCAAGCTCCTTTCCAGGACTCTTAATATCAAAAACTCTCATCTTCTATTTAATTTTCACAGGAATTCCACTCACCATGAATACCACTTCATCTGCCTTACCGGCAATATATTGGTTTAGCCATCCCAAAAGATCTGTAAACTGTCGCTGTACTTTATTGTCAGATACACCACTCAAACCTATTTCATTGGTCACAAATACATAAGTGGCATCCTGCTTTGTAAACTCATCAAACTCCCTCTTTATTTTATCCAATACTCTCTGGACCATTAGAGCCTGTCTTTGGGCCTCCTCTTTTCCCATGGTAGAGTTATCACCACCGGTCCCATCACATGAGGTTTGCTCCCCATTAGTCATCTGCTCATATTCGTCAAAGAAGAAGTTTGTACTCCATAGGGTAACACAATCTACCAGTACAACCTTCCCTGAAACATCATGTCTGCTAAGGAACTTAGGCTCCTCAATATTGATCCACTGAGCACCTCTACGCTCCTGGTGCATTTGTACTCTCTGTGCAAACTCTTCATCCCATATTTTTGCAGTGGCCATATATACAGCCTTCCCTTTGGCCATATCCAACGCCAACTTCTCTGCATAGGTACTCTTGCCCGAACGCTGCCCTCCTGTTATCAAAACTATCCTTTTCATAGTATCTGCAAATTTACAAAAATTCCTTCTTTTCATAAGGAATAATCCAGTTGTAGACCGTATTGCCTCAGCACATGTATTGAAATGCCTGCAATATCATTCAGCATAGACAAATTTATGATTATTTTTGCAGAAATTTTAATATTGGAACTGTCTGATGAAAAGGATAATAATTTATGGTGCATCGTCGGGAATAGGAAAATTGCTTGCCCAAAGATATGCCTCAGAAGGGAATATGGTGGCAGCCTCCGCCAGAAGGGAGGAAAACCTTGTTGAACTCCAAAAAGAGTTCCCAAACAATATAATTATCTGCACAGCTGATGTTACTGCTCCGGCTCCTGAGGACAGGAGCTACTTTGGCAAAACAGAAATTGATGCATCTCCCCGTGCTACATTTTTTTCAATGGTTGAGAAAATGGGTGGTGTTGATCTGGTAATCTACTGCTCTGGAATGGGCAAACAGAATGCTGCCCTAAACATGGATATTGAATATAATACCATAAATGTCAACGTTAAAGGATTTACTGCACTTGCAGCTGCAGTTGTAGAGTATGGCAGCAAGGCCAAGCACCATGTGCAATTTGCAACAATATCTTCAATTGCATCAACTAGAGGAATTGGCATAAGCGCCTCTTATTCGGCAACAAAAATGTATCAAGTGCGCTATATGGAATCTTTGAGACAGTTATCCAATGTCAAGGGTTGGAACATGAGCTTTACCACTATTAAACCAGGATTTATTGCCACCGACTTTATCAAAGACCACAGTTATCCTATGACAATGCCACTCCCTTATGCAGTAAAGAGGATAAAATATGCTATTGACAATAGAAAGAACTCAAAAATAATAGACTGGAAATGGGGACTGGTTGTAGGGTTATGGAAGATCATACCAAACTGGCTGTGGTATAAATTACCTATAAACAGCAAAGACTAATTATTAGGGCGGCTCAAAAGGTAAATGTACCAATGCGAGCCGTCCTATCTGTTTATACAACTTCTACTCCCTGTTCTGCCAACATCTGCAAGCCTATATCTTTCAATTTGAATTTCTGGATCTTGCCGCTGCCTGTTAGAGGAAATCCCTCAACAAAAAGAACATATTTTGGAATCTTGTAATGGGCAATTTTTCCCTTACAGTACTCCCTGATATCACTCTCGTGAAGATCTGCCCCCTCATGAGGAATAATGAAGGCACCCACCTCCTCACCATATTTCTTAGAAGGAATACCGGCTACTTGAACATCCTTGATTCCAGGATAGTGATACAAAAACTCCTCAATCTCCCTTGGATAGATATTCTCTCCTCCACGGATAATCATATCTTTAATACGTCCGGTAATTCTGTAGTTGCCATTTTCATCTTTTACTCCCAAATCTCCCGAATGCAACCAACCGTTTGCATCAATTGTCTCTGCTGTTGCTTGAGGATTCTTGTAATACCCCTTCATATTGTTATATCCTCTGTTACAAAGCTCACCCTGAACTCCTATAGGACACTCCAAACCGGTTTCAGGATCCAATACAGCCACCTGAGTGTGCTCAAACTCATATCCAACAGTTGTACATCTCTCCTCAAAGCATTGGTCTATACGGGTATGTGTCATACCAGGAGAGGTTTCAGTAAGTCCATACACACTGGTAACTTTCATGAACATCTTCTCCTCAACTCTTCTCATAAGTTCTATAGGACAAAGCGCACCGGCCATAATTCCTACCCTTAGCGAAGAGAGGTCAAACATATCAAACATTGGATGGTTAAGCTCTGCAATGAACATTGTTGGAACACCATATAGAGATGTACATCTCTCCTTATGTATTGATGCAAGGGTAACAAGCGGATCAAATTTCTCCACCATAACCTCGGTACAACCATGTGTAAGAATATTCATTGTAGCCAATACAATACCAAAACAATGGAACAACGGAACACATACACACAGTTTGTCCTCTGATGTAAATTTCATATGCTCACCTGTAAGGAATCCGTTGTTGGTAATATTATAATGTGTGAGCATCACACCTTTAGGAAATCCTGTTGTTCCCGACGTATATTGCATATTCACCACATCATGGCAGCTCACGCTCTTTTTGATAGCATCATACTCCTCCTCCCTAAAACTGTTTTTACCCAAAAGCAAAAGCTCAGGAATATTGTACATTCCCCTATACTTCTCCTGTCCTATAAATACCACATTCTTGAGCATAGGGAACTTCTCACTCTTAAGGTCTCCTCTCCTGCATGTACGCAATTCAGGCAACATATTGTATACCATTCCCACAAAATCACTTGCACGATCCCTATCTATAATACATAGGGTATGCATATCGGAGTTCTGGCAAACATACTCAAGCTCAGATTGCTTGTAGTTGGTATTTACAGTAACTGCTACAGCACCCAGTTTTGCGCAGGCATACAGCACAGTAAGCCAATCAGGAACATTGGTTGCCCACACACCTACATGAGATCCTTTCACAACACCAAGTTCCATAAAACCTTTTGCAAGGTTATCAACCCTTTCATTCAACTGGGCATATGTAAATCTGAGATCTCTGTCGGAGTACACTATCGCCTCTTTGTCGGGAGTCTCATTTGCCCATTTCTCCAACCATTCTCCAATGGTCTTTTCAAATAATGGTAAGGTACTCATATCTCAAATTTAAACAGGTATATAAACTACTGCCAAAAGCTTTGCACCATCCTGTGTACACGGCAATACCAAATGAGGGACAATAGAGTCGTAGTAAATGGTATCTCCAGCACTAAGGATGTGTATCTCCTTACCATATCTCACCTCTATTTCACCTTCAAGAACATACATAAACTCCTCACCTTCATGTGATGAAAGTTGTTTCTCACAATCCTGATGATGAAGATTAACAATATATGTCTCCATATGTCTATCCTGCTTCTTGCTTGAAAGGCTATAATAGCTCATAGGGCTGCTATCACCCGCCTTACCTCTCAACACAGGATTATCTTGCCACTGTGCAGCTCTTGAAATTACCGGACCATCATTAGAAAAATCATCAAGGATTGTTCCAACACGCACACCCAGGACACGCACAATCTTTATAAGCTCACCAATAGTGGGAACTTGCTGATTCTCCTCAATAGCACTCAAATACTGGGGTTTCAAACCACTCTCCTGCGCCATCTGCTCAAGAGATATATTTTTTACCTCCCTAAGGTTTCTGATTTTTGAGCCAATGGCTGAATTCAACTTTTCCATTCTTTAAATTTATTATCTGTTAGGTTTATTATACCTGTCCAAACAGGCATAACAGAACAAATATAACAAAATAATGCCTCATTGATTACACTTTTAAAATCTGTAAAAAGCTGCGTATAAATACATTCTTTGCAATCTTTAAATATTTTTGTTTAAATTTGAAACCAGTTTTAGCAAAAGAGTAAAAAAATAGAGCAATTTCCAATGGAAAACATCCTAAAAAAAATTTACACTACCTATGCTGATTGTACAGGAAAAGGGAAAGTTGCAGACTATATTCCCCCTCTGGCAAAGGTTTCTCCCAATAAATACGCCATTTCTGTGTGCACCATTGATGGAGAAAAATACAACATAGGTGACTACAATGAGAAGTTTTCCATACAAAGTATCTCCAAGGTTCTTACTCTTTCCATGCTTGCACCAAATGTTGGAGCTGAATTATGGAATTGCGTTGGTAAAGAGCCGTCGGGAAGTGCATTCAATTCTCTTGTACAGTTGGAGTATGAAAAAGGTATTCCTCGAAATCCTTTCATAAATGCTGGGGCTTTGGTAATTACCGACAAACTGATGGAAATTTATCCCAATCTTGACAACTCCCTATTAGAGTATGTACGTGAACTGGCTGGTACCGAGGATATAGATTTTAACCCAGAAGTTGCTAGCAGCGAATATTTTACAGGAGAGAGAAACAAAGCTCTTGCCCATTTAATGAAGAGTTTTGGCAACTTTAAAGGAAAAGTAAGCAAGGTATTCAGGAGCTATTGCAACCATTGTAGTATTGAAATGAGTACAGCACAACTGGCTCAGGCGTTCCTTTTCCTTGCCAATAGAGGTATAAATCCGCTGAACGGAAAAGAAGTTATCAATACCCGAGACACAAAAAGGATTAACGCTCTTATGCTCACTTGCGGTTTTTATGATGAGAGTGGAGATTTTGCATATAGAGTAGGAATGCCCGGAAAAAGTGGTGTTGGTGGGGGAATTGTTGCTGTTATTCCAGGTAAACTTTCAATTGCCGTATGGAGTCCTGAACTAAATTCCAAAGGCAACTCATTCAGAGGAATAGCAACATTGGCTGATTTCACTACAGAACTAGGCATAAGTGTATTTTAACAAAGTATAAGATGGATTTCAGATTAAAAGTATTCTTGGCAGTTGCAAGACATTTGAGCTTTACTAAAGCCTCAAAAGAGCTCCTTATATCCCAACCTGCCATAACCAAACATATCCAGGAACTTGAAAACACATTCAATACAGAACTTTTCTCCCGACAGAAAGGAAAGATTTCTCTTACCCCACAGGGAGAGCTATTCCGTGAGCATGCAAATAAAATTGTAGAGAGCTACGCCACCATGGAGCAGCAGATGCATATCCACGCAGGCGCACTTGAGGGTAAGATTAAGATTGTAGCCAGCAATGAAAATCTATATAACCTATTGGAACCATATCTGAATGACTTCAAATTCAGATATCCCAATGTTGAGATTACACTTGAACAAATAATTAAATAAGAGTATAAAAAAAATGGTGACATTCCAGATGGAAGTCACCATTTTTTATAACAATACAGATATTAGAACATTTTCTGGATATCTCTCAACATCTCCCACATCTCATCATCAATTCCCTGGTCGTAGCTACGTGAATTACACAATACCACACCATTCACATTATTCTTGCCTCTTGCCCAAATTGTACATACACCTGCCAATGTACCACCGTGATATGAAGTCCAGTTATCAAAACCTGCTGCAGGATAATTCACTCTCCAGCCAAGACCATATCTGTCCCAAAGATTGTTACTACCGTCATACATACCTGCTTTTGCAGTATACATAAGATCCAAAATCTCTTTAGGGAAAATATCAGGAACTTTTGTACCATAATCCAAATGTGCCATCAATTTCATCAAAGCTGTAACTGATGCAATTACACCACCAGCTGCAACACCTGCCTCCACATCATTACCATACGCATTCTTACCACCCTGACCATAATATATGCACTCGTTTTCCATTTTATCCATCTGCTTGTTTTTGCCGCCATAAATATCATAGATTCCAATTGGGTCATATACCTCCTCTTTAAGGAACTGCATAAATCCTTTACCGGTAATATGCTCAACAATCAGACCTGCAATTCCAAAGTTTGAGTTATTGTAAGAGAATCTTCCAATACTATAACCAGGATGTTCTTTGGTAAGAAGACTTGCAACTCTCTCTTTTGTAGTTCCACTGTAAGAAGAAGAGAAAATACAGTCTGTACTGATTCCACTACTATGAGAAAGAATGTCTCTTACTGTCATGGTTTTCCATGACTTGTTCATGTTATCACCAAACATATCTGCCAAAAGACCTCCATTTCCAAAGATAGTATCATCCAAATCCAAAAGGCCTCTTTCATACAGTTTCATAATTGCAATTGCAGCGTGCTGCTTAGACATACTTGCAAGTCTGAAAAGAGTATTCTCTGTAGTTCTTACCTTACTCTCTTTATTGGAGAAACCATAACCTGCAGCATAAATTATCTCCTCATCCTTACTGATAGCAACAGATACACCTGGCAATACGTGGTCAATCATAAATGCATATACTTTGTTATCGATATTAGGGTTACCGTTTCTAACAAGCACATGGTAATCTTTTGAAGCACCACTCTCTGCTATAACTGTGATAGTCTGAGTCTTTGAAAAGTTAATTACAGATGAATCACTTTTAATTACTTTACCATCCAATTTTACAACTGCATTAGGATGAACTACAAAGTTTGGAACCAAAGAAGTTAGCTCTACACCCTCTGGAACAGTAATATAGATTACTCCATTACCACTCTTGGCAGTATATTTAGAAGATGGAAGAGTTGGGTTAAGATCTTTTTTAAATGAAAAGTTTGAAATAGAGTTGTCATTTGACACCTCCGGTGTTTCAGGCTCTGTTGAACCTTTAGAACAACCTGTCAAAATCATACCTGCTGCCAAAAGCAGACAAGAAAAGTACTTTAAGCTGAATTTCATGTTGTTGAATTTATAAATCTGTTATTGTGTATAGTTCAAACAAAAAAAAAGAGCAACCTTTTCCAGTTGCTCTTTTTGGCGGTGCGGACGGGGCTCGAACCCGCGACCCCCGGCGTGACAGGCCGGTATTCTAACCAAACTGAACTACCGCACCAATCCTTTATTTCTCCTTCAAGGCTGCAATGTTGAGGATTACAACTTGCATTTTGACTTGCGGTGCGGACGGGGCTCGAACCCGCGACCCCCGGCGTGACAGGCCGGTATTCTAACCAAACTGAACTACCGCACCAGTAGTCGTTTTCCCGTTTTGGGATTGCAAATATAGTTGTATTTTTTAAATCTGCAAAATTATTTTAGTTCAAAGAATGAAAAATGAACATTTCCATACTTTTTTTCTTTTACAAAATATTTGTGCTCCTCAAAATTATATGTACCAGGATGCTCTAAAATGAGATATCCTTGCGGGTTAAGGAGCTCTTTTTCAAATATTTTATCGGGAATAGTATCCAGTCCTTCTATACTGTAAGGAGGGTCTGCAAAAATAATGTCAAATTTTTTTGTGCAGATGTTAATAAATTCAAATGCATTATGCCTTACCACTTGCATCCCCTTAACTTTATAGGTAGAAGCAACTTGTTTAATGAATTTTGCATGCATTGGATTCATTTCCACACTTATAATATCCTTGCAACCTCTTGAAGCAAACTCAAAGCTTATGCTTCCTGTCCCAGAAAAAAGATCAAGTACGGAAAGTTCTTCAATATCATATTCATTTATAAGGATATTGAACAGTCCTTCCTTTGCAAAATCTGTGGTAGGTCTTGCTCCGTAATTTGCCGGTGGCAATATATTTTTCCCTTTAAGGGTTCCTCCTATTATTCTCATTTTATCAAATCTATATCCAAATCTACAACACGTGCCCCTTTAAAGAATTTGGCAACAGTCTCCATTTGCCCTTTTTCTATATTCCAACAGAGATTTATAACACACTGTTGGGGATTCATCTGAAGACCTTTAATTGAAAGAAACAAAAAATATAATGCACTCTCAAAACTGTCAACTTTAAATGAATTGGCCAATTTCAACTCTTCACCCATATATATTACAATATGGGCAAATCCCCTCTCCTTGCTATAATGGAATGCCACTTTATTATATTCCTCTGCACCTCTGGCCACATCCATCACTCCCACCACCAGTGGCAGAGACAACTTCTCCGCATCAGATACTCGTGAGATATCTGATGTACAATAAGCAATCACTACTCCTGAGTGCCCTGGATTGCAGTATTCTACCTGAATGTCTGAATCCACCTGAAATTGCTGCATCAATATCTCTTTACCCAACTGTGGCGTATAGAGGGTATCAGGGATAAGCGTAAATTTTTCTATATATGTATATTTACCCATAAACTCTGCATTGGGAATAATCCGCATTGCTGTATACAAGAAAGGGTGACCTTGCGGGTCACCCTTTTATTATTATAGGGTGTAAAATTACTCCCAGTTACCTGCGTTATTGTTAGGTGCGTCTACGCTACCAACTTTAAGACCAGGGTATCTTCCAATATCCTCAGCCTCACATTTCAAGTTTATAATAAGCTGACGATTCAAACCAACTAGGTAATCCTCATAAGGCATGCAAGCCTCAAACAAAGGTACATCTACACCTGATACAACCTTAACAACTGCATCCATGATAATTGGTTTACCTGAGAAAGGAATAGTTTTAAGATCCTCAATATTGAAACCCGCTCTCTTAAGCAAAGTATCCTTAACAGGAACGTTTACATCAATAGAAAGTACAAGGTTCATACCTTTCTCATAAAGCTCCAACATCTGCTCGTTGGTGATTTTCCTATTCTTTTTCTTAAGTGCCTGAGTGTTAGCTACAGCTGCAGAGTCATCCATTGAACCAATCTGTTTTTTAATGGTTACCTGACCATTGTTGTAGAAATCTACCAATGAATCAATGCTTGCTGTAAAGTGACCATATTTACCTTTGAATGCATCCTGAAGATCACGGATGTCTTTTAGGCGCTGGATAGCGATTGTCTCTCTAGCTTTCTGGTCTTTCTGGAACTGTACAGGCTCCTGTACGCTTTGCCAAATGGCGTATACCAAACCAACGATAGCCAATGGCAGAATAAGGAATGTAAAAATCTTTTTCATCTTATTATGATATGTATTTTATTGTCAATTATCGCACAAAAGTAAAAAATATATTTTTCCCTTGCAATATATTTTTAATTTTGCACCTATTAAATTACGTAATTAAGGTGAACAATATAGAAAATATACATCTTCTCACAGGCGCAATAGACAATGCCCAGGAGATAATTCTTGTAGGACACGTCAATCCCGACGGAGATTCAATAGGTTCTCTTATGGGAATGAAAGGTTATCTGGAAGCTGTCGGGAAGAGGGTAACAGCCATTGTACCCAACAGATACCCAGAATTTCTGGAATTCTTAGACCCTCAAAAGGAGGTTTTGGCACATTCAGAAACCCCTGATAAAGTAAAAGAAAAGGTTGATTCTGCACACCTTATTATATGTATGGATTTCAACTCCCTAAAAAGGATAGATAATCTTGGCGAGGTAATAGAACAGGCAAAGAGTGTAAAAATACTCATAGACCACCATCCACAACCTGACAACCTGTTTGATATAATATATTCATACCCTCATCTTTCATCCACCTGCGAACTTGCATACTGGATAATTAAAAGAATTGCACAATATTACGGTAAACCTATCCCTCACAGTTCAGCAGTTGCCTTATACACTGGAATGATGACTGATACCAACAATTTTGGCAATTCTGTAATCCCTTCCACATTCAGAATGGCTGGAGAGCTGATGGAGGCCGGTGTAGACAAGGAATGGGTTCAGAAAATGGTATTTGGAGGTTTCAGCCAAGACAGGATGAGGCTAATGGGATATATGCTTCACCAGAATATGAAAATTATCCCTGAGTACAGTGCAGCAATAATGATACTCACCAAAGCTACAAAAGAGAAATACAACTTTACAGATGGAGATTCAGAAGGATTTGTAAACCTTGCACTTAACATCAAGGGTATAAAAGTTTCTGGATTCTTTACAGAGGGAGATGAATTCATAAGGGTATCACTGAGATCAAAAGATGATTTCTCTGTAAACCGACTCAGCCGAGGTTACTTCAACGGAGGAGGGCATGAGAGGGCAGCAGGTGGTAGACTCTTTATCCCGATAGAAAATGTTGAGGAGTATTTCATAAAATCCCTTGGCGAGTTCATTGAAAAAGAAAAACAGGCACACCTTTTGTTATAAATAACCGGAATGAGAAATTTTTTAATTGCAATATTTGCGTTGATAGCTATAACATCTTGCACCAAAGAGGACAGGAAGAATACTTTGGTTAGTCAGGAAGAGAGCATAGACAGATATATATCTTCACTTAAAGATGTGAGGGTTGCAAGAAACGGAGGCTCCAATAGAATAGTATATACAGAAGGAACCGGCACCGAGGTCCTGGCCAAAGGCGATTCTATAAAGTTCTATTATGCCGGATATATATTTACAGGATCTAAAGGAAGCCTTTTTGCAACAAACAATCCTGACATTGCACAAGAGAAGGATTTTCCACTTGCAGGAGGAATTGAAAAATGTATTCTTGACAGAAGTAATCTTGTCAGAGGACTTGCTGACGGACTTGTAGGGGCGAAAGCTGGAGAAAAATGTGACGTTGTATTCTCGGCCAAATATGGTTACGACAACACAGTTGTGTACAACGTACCTAAAATGACACCCCTCATTTTTGAGATATGGATAGAAGAAATTGTTAAAAATTAGTTGTATATTTGCGGCCTTATGGTAAGAAATTCAATAAAAGCAACATTATTGGCCCTTGCGGCCATCGTTCTATGTTCTTGTGCAGAAGACAAGAACGAGACAGACAGAAGTATACAGGAGAGAATTCTCCATGCATATATTAATTCAGCTGATTTCCAGAAAACATATCCGAATGCACAGATGTGGCCAAGCGGAATTGTGATGCTTGATTACCAACCTGGCACCGGAGACACTTTAGACAAGTTGGAGGGTGCATACCTTGAACTTACATCGTCTTCACTTTCTGGCGAATATCTTGGCACAACAGATGAAAACATAGCTAAGAAAACCGGTACATTCCTGAATACAAACTACTATGGTCCAACATTGTTTGAGCTTGGTTTCGGATCGGAATATATTGGCCTTGAGGAGGTACTTACAGGAATGCAAGTTGGAGGAACAGCAAAATTCATCCTTCCACCATGGCTTTCACGCAGTGAGAGCGATCCTTCATGGGGCAATCAGCATAATGTAATATATGATATAGAGCTTACAGATGTAATCACAGATATCCTTGAGTGGGAGGCTGATTCAATGAAATCATACGCCAATATCCATTATCCTGGATTGGACACATTGAGTTCCAACTTCTATCTGAAAAAATTGGTTGAGTCGCCACAGGCTGACACTATTGAATCTGGTACTATTAAAGTAAGATATGTAGGCAGACTTCTTGATGGTTGGGTATTCGATACCAACATTGCAGATACTGCAAAAAAATACGGTATCTATGATTCCAGCAATGACTATGCTGCCATGGACATTACATACCACCACAACGAAGAAGAGATGCTTAATGGAAACACTATGGTAACAGGTTTTATCAAGGCTCTCAACAGAATGAAATATGGTGAAGTGGCATTTACAATGTTTGGATCAAAATATGGATATGACTATGAGGGCAAAAGCCCTATTGGCCCATATCAGCCACTTACCTTCTGGCTATATATAGAACCTGAAGAATAATACGGAGGATTCCACATCTATCCGTGCAACTCATTCCGAGCATTAAAACATACCAGTTTATGCTCGGAATTTATTTTATACCCAAAATAAACAGAAAACACCCTTCTTTCCTGCATAGAATCATTACTTTTTATAAAACGGGCAGAAAACGCCCCCATTTTATGCTCGGAAAAGAAAAAGGGCAACCCATATTGCTTATGAGTTGCCCAATATTGTTTTGGTATATATTCTATACTATTTTGCAACAAAGTGGAAGTGAGAACCAAATCTCTCAAATGCAGCTTTGTCCAACTCCTCACGTGCATCTGGATGAGCAATGCTGATCATAAGCTTAGCTCTCTCCTGAAGTGATTTACCGTATAGGTTAACTGCACCATACTCAGTTACAAACCAGTGGATGTGCTGTCTTGTAGTTACAACACCTGCACCTGGAGTAAGGATAGGGGCAATCTTGCTCACACCCTTGTTAGTTACAGCCGGCATAGCAATAATTGCTTTACCGCCCTCAGACATTGATGCTCCGTAGATGAAGTCAATCTGTCCGCCTACACCTGAATAGTGTTTAGTACCAAGTGAATCTGCACAAACCTGACCGGTAAGATCTACCTGAAGGGCAGAGTTGATAGCAGTTACTTTAGGGTTCTTAGCAATTACAAATGGGTTGTTGGTATATCCTACATCCATCATTGCAACCATTGGGTTGTCATCAATAAAATCATAGCAAGTCTGTGAACCCATAAGGAATGTAGAAACCATCTTACCTTTATCAATAGCCTTGTTTGCACCGTTAATGATACCTTTCTCTACAAGAGGAAGAACACCGTCTGCAAACATCTCGGTGTGGATACCAAGGTTTTTGTGGTTGCCAAGCTGTGCAAGCACTGCGTTAGGAATTGCACCAATACCCATCTGAAGGGTAGCACCATCCTCAATAAGGTTAGCACAATGGATACCAATTGCAGTCTCAATCTCTGATGGAGCTGAGAAGTGTGCAGGCTCAAGGATTGAGTCATGCTCTACAAAGTGGTCAATCATGCTAATCGGAATCATTGCATCACCGAACGAACGTGGAACGTTCTTGTTAACAACAGCAATAACCACTCTTGCACACTCAATTGCAGCAAGGGTAGCATCTACTGAAGTACCAAGTGATACATAACCGTGTTTGTCTGGAGTAGAAACCTGAATCATTGCAACATCACAAGGAAGTGCACCGCTACGGTAAAGTTTCTGGGTCTCGCTCAAGAAAATTGGAATATAGTCTGAGTAACCTGCCTGAACGCTCTTTCTTACGTTGCCACCAACAAAGAAAGCCTGGTGGAAGAAGATACCCTCATATTTTGCATCTGTATAAGGAGCCTCTCCCTCAGTGTGAAGGTGATGGATTCTTACATCCTTAAGCTCACCGTTGTCACCTCTACGGCAAAGGGCATCAATAAGTACCTTAGGGGCACTTGCCACACTGCTGAAATGGATATGGTCTCCAGACTGTACATATTTTACAGCCTCATCAGCGCTGATAAATTTAATATTGTGCATTTCAGTTATTTTGTTATATTAGTAGTTCTAAAAATAATTCTACAAATATAAAAAGAACTTGAATAATAAAGTAAAAAATCATATATTTATCTTGTACCACTAAAAGCAAAATACCTTGATATGAGAAAAATTATATTACTCATTATCGCGATAATTATAATAAACAAACCTCTTTTTTCTCAAATAAATTTCCAAGATATACCAATGGCACAACTTATTGAGAATAAAGATTACAGTTATTATGTGGGTACGTGGAAATGGGAAGATACTACTTCCCAAAGTGAATTTATTGTTAAATTGGTACAAGCACAACGTATTTCAAGTTTAGATAACACAAAACGAACCTATTTGAAAGGTGTATATCTCTATAAAAAGAATGGGGAGGTTGTTGCCGATTATATGAGCGAACTGGATGAAGAAAAGGAATTTGTACACTATCCCATATATGTACATAATGATAGAGAAAATAATATGAAACTCGGTATTAGGGACTACCTGTTAAAGGATGGTTACAATAATGCGAAACATCATGGAGGCAGCAGTTATATAAAATATATATCATCCAATCCAGAGCAAATAAAATGGAAAATTGTTGATGATAGATTAAGTGGCGCTTTTTTCACCGACGATAGGATGACAGACCCTCCAGGCATTTCCCTACCGGAGGATATTATTTTGATAAAAGTGGAATGATTGTTGGCAATGAAGACAATATAATTAATGAATATGAAATACGCCGTACTGGTTTTAGCAGGATTATTGGTATCATTCCCTCTTTTTTCTCAAATAAATTTCCAAGATATACCAATGGCACAACTTATTGAGAATAAAGATTACAGTTATTATGTGGGTACGTGGAAATGGGAAGATACTACTTCCCAAAGTGAATTTATTATTAAGTTGGAAATTGCAAAAACTATAGATCCCGATTGGGAAGTGGAGTACTTAAAGGGTGGTTATTTGTATAAAAAAAATAGTATAGTTGTAGCCGACTATATGAAAGAATTAGAAGATAATAAGATATTTGTACTTTATCCGATATATATATTCTGTGACAAAGAAAACAACATGAATCTGTCGGTTAGGGACTACTTGATAAAAAACAAAAATAATGTAAATAAAAAGCACGGAGGCAGCAGTTTTATAAAATGCTTTTCTTTACTTCCTGAACAAATACACTGGAAGATAATTGATGATGAACATCTTGGGGATTTATACACCAATGAAAAAATGGTTTTTCCTCCAGGCATTTCCCTACCGGAGGATATTATTCTTACAAAAGTGGAATGATTGTTGGCAATGAAGACAATATAATTAATGAATATGAAATACACCGTACTGGTTTTAGCAGGATTATTGATATCATTCCCTCTTTTTTCTCAAATAAATTTCCAAGATATACCAATGGCACAACTTATTGAGAATAAAGATTACAGTTTTTATGTGGGTACGTGGAAATGGGAAGATACTACTTCTCAAAGTGAATTTATTATTAAGTTGGAAATTGCAAAAACTATAGATCCTGATTGGGAAGTGGAATATTTAAAAGGAGGATATTTGTATAAAAAAAATGGTATGGTTGTAGCTGACTATATGAAGGATTTAAATAGTGTTAAAGATTTTATAGACTATCCAATCTATATCTTTGCTGATAGAGAAAATCATATGAGATTAAGGGTTATGGATTTCTCCATAAAGAATGGAAGGAATGTAACAAAAAGGCATTCTGGCAGTAGCTATGTAAAGTACATAGCAGAATCACCAGCACAAATAGAATGGAAAATAATAGACGATAGACATCTTGGCGTTTTGTACGCAGATGAAAAAATGGTTTTTCCTCCAGGCATTTCCTTACCGGAGGATATTATTCTTACAAAAGTGGAATGAATTAAATTTGAACAAATATGAACAAAGACAGATCAAAAGAACTTGAGGCATTTGCAAGGGTTCTTGACGTAATGGATGAGCTTAGGGCAAAATGCCCGTGGGATGCAAAACAGACCATTGAGAGTATAAGGCCGCTTACCATAGAGGAGACATACGAATTGAGTGATGCAATTCTCAGCAATGACATGCCAAATGTGTGCAAGGAGCTTGGAGACATTATGATGCATATTGTATTTTACTCCATTATTGCCAAAGAGAAAGGGCAGTTTGATATTGTTGAGGTTATGAACAAGATGTGCGACAAGCTCATCTACCGCCATCCCCACGTATTCTCAACGGAAAAAGTGAAAGATGCAGAGCAGGTACTGCAGAACTGGGAACAACTGAAAACAAAGGAAAAAGACGGCAACAAGCGCATCCTCAGCGGAGTTCCTGAGAGCCTTCCTGCAATGATAAAGGCATACAGGATGCAGGATAAGGCCCGTGCGGTGGGTTTTGACTGGAACCAGAAAGAAGAGGTATGGGACAAAGTGAAGGAGGAGGTTGCTGAACTGGAGGTTGAATTGGGAAAATTGTCGGGAGAAAAGGAGAAAATTGGGGAGGAAAAATACAAGGATTTGGCTGAGAAGGAACTGGGAGATTTATTGTTCTCAATTGTGAATGCCGCAAGATTGTATGATCTTAATCCCGACAGCGCATTGGAGGCTACCTGCAAGAAATTCCGCAGACGATTCACATACCTTGAGGAGCATACCATAAGGGAGGGCAGGAACCTTAGGGAGATGCCTCTGGAAGAGATGGATGCAATCTGGAACGAGGCTAAAAAACTGGAGAGGGAGTAATGGAGCAGTGGCAGGAAAGGACCTCAATGCTTTTGGGGGAAGAGACACTTGCAAGGCTTGCTGCGAGCAAGGTTATGGTAGTTGGTCTTGGCGGCGTAGGTGCGTACGCGGCTGAAATGCTGTGCCGTGCGGGAGTTGGCAATATGGTTATATTGGATTCGGATACTGTAAGTGTTACCAACAGGAACCGCCAGCTGATTGCCCTTGAGAGCACCATAGGAAAATACAAGACAGAAGTGGTTGCCCAAAGACTCAAGGATATAAACCCGGATGTGAACCTTACCATAATAACAGAATATGTGGAGGAGAGTAACCTTGGAGCAATCTTTGGGGCTGCCGGTGAGTTGGATTATGTAGTGGACGCTATTGATACCCTTGCTCCTAAAATTGCACTGATAAAATATTGCGTAGAAAACAGAATTCCCCATGTGTCTGCAATGGGAGCAGGAGCCAAACTTGACGCAACAAAAATAAGAATAGCAGATATCAGCAAATCCTACAACTGCCCACTGGCTTATATCCTTCGCAAAAAACTCCGCAAGGAGGGAATCTCCAAAGGGTTTAAAGTGGTATTCTCGGAGGAGCTTCCCGACAGGGATGCCATAGTTCCAATGGAAGAGAGAAACAAGAAGAGTCAGGTGGGGACCATATCATACCTTCCGGCAGTATTCGGATGCGTATGTGCTCAGGCGGCCATTGAGCATCTGATAAAAAAAGAAGAATAAAAAACAGAATTCAAATGCAGGTTACAGTTAAGGAGGTGCATGGCAAAAAGGAATTGAGGTTGTTTTACCAGTTCCAGAACAAGCTATACAGGAACTGCAAACAGTATGTTCCTTCACTGGACTATGACCAGAAAAGTACACTTACACAAGATCCTGCATTGGAATACTGCATACGCAAGATGTGGCTTGCTTATAAAGGTGAAAGGGTTGTGGGAAGGATACAGGCAATGATCAATCCCAGATACAACGAATTCTACAACCTAAAGAGGATGCGTTTTGGCTGGTTTGATTTTGAAGAAGACTTTGAGATTGCCAAAGCCCTGCTGCAAACTGCAATGGAATGGGGCCGCACGCAAGGTATGACTCAAGTTCATGGACCACTGTTTTATAACACCCTTGGCAAGCAGGGGATGTTGGTGGAGGGATTTGAGAACACCCCACCCTATAATTGCATATATAACTACCCATACTACGTTGAGTATATGGAGAAGTTGGGATTTGTGAAGGAGATGGACTGGATACAGTACAAACTGAATGCTTCACAAGGTGCCCCCGACAAACTTCAGCGTCTGTGCGATATCCTGTTGCACAAATATAATTTGCGTATGCTTGACTTAAAAGATATTAAGGGAGATCTAAAGAAAGAACTCATAGAGAAATTCTTCAGGATATACAATGAGTGCTTTAAGGCTGTACCAAACTTTATACCTCTTACTCCAAAAGAGATTGAATATACCGGAAACGCCTATTTTTCTCTGCTAAAACCTGAACTTACATGTATGGTAGTTGACCAGAACAATGATATTGCCGCTTTCGGTCTCTGTTTTCCCTCTCTTTCTGAAGCATTAAAGAGAGCAAAAGGAAAACTCCTCCCGTTTGGATGGTATCATATACTTAAGGCATACCGCAAATACCACACCATAGACCTGATGATGGTAGGCTCCAGTCCTGTCTGGGCTCAGAAAGGTTTGTCAGCCATATATCACAACAATCTGGCTGCCAACTTTAAGGAGCGCAACATAAAATGTGCAATAACCAATCCACAAATTGAAACCAATATTGCTGCTGTCAAGGTTTGGGAAAGTTACCAGGCCGAGCCTTTCATGCGCCGCAGATGTTGGATAAAGGATTTGAATTTAAAATAAATTGAGTATTTTTGCACACTTTAACGGTTTCCAAGAAAATAACACAAACATTATATGAGCGAAAACAGTTTATTGGCAAAAATTGAGGGCTTGTACGACAAGTTCAACACCCTTCAGGACCAGCTTGCAGATCCTGAGGTAATGAGCGATATGAAGAGATTTGTACAGCTCAATAAAGAGTACAAGGAACTTGACCCTATCGTTAAGGCAGGTACCAAGTTCAAGAAGATGGTTGAGGATTATGAGGCTGCCAAAGATATCCTTCAAAATGAGAAAGATGAGGAGTTGAGAGAGATGGCCAAAGAGGAGGCTGCAATGTTGGAGGAGGTTCTTCCTCAGATGGAAGAGGAGATTAAACTGTTGCTTATCCCTGCAGATCCACAGGATGCTAAGAATGCTATCATTGAGATCCGTGGCGGTGCCGGCGGTGATGAGGCTTCAATCTTTGCAGGTGACCTGTTCAGAATGTACTCAAAATATATTGAGCGCAGAGGTTGGAAAATGGAGATTACCAGCCAGAGTGAGGGTACCAGCGGTGGATTTAAAGAGGTAATCATGAAAGTAAGCGGCGAGGGCGTTTACGGAGTACTTAAATATGAGTCTGGTGTACATCGTGTACAGCGTGTTCCACAGACCGAGACTCAAGGCCGTGTACACACTTCTGCTGCATCAGTGGCAGTACTGCCTGAGGCTGACGAGTTTGATATTGAACTAAACGAGAAAGATATCAGAAAAGATACATTCTGCTCTTCAGGTCCTGGAGGACAGTCTGTAAATACAACCTACTCAGCTATCCGTCTAACCCACATCCCTTCTGGTTTGGTGGTACAGTGTCAGGATGAGAAGAGCCAGTTGAAAAACTATGACAAGGCACTTGCTGAGTTGCGTACCCGTCTTTACAACCTTGAGTACGAGAAATACCTTAACGAGATTTCTGCAAAAAGAAAGACCATGGTATCTACAGGAGACCGTTCTGCAAAGATTAGAACATACAACTATCCTCAGAGCCGTGTAACAGATCACCGTATCAACTGGACCATGTATAACCTTCCTGTTTTCATGGATGGAGCAATCCAGGAGGTTATAGACCAATTGCAGATTGCAGAGAATGCAGAAAGACTAAAAGAGAGCGAAAGTAACGACTAAGCTTCTTGCTAACGACACAAAATAGAGTGACCCAAAAGGTCACTCTATTTTTACAATAACGCATAGTTCTTTGTATTCTTTATGCCAATATATCCATAATAAGATTCAACAATTGATCCGGTAATAAGTACAGGCATTCCCAGAATATCAGGATTGGTTACCAAGTTGAGGGCATCCCTTATAGCTCCCGATGGAAGTTCAACAACAAACATATTGTTTCTGTTGCGTTCAGTCATTGATGGCGCTATTACTATTGCAGATTTAGATTCAAATGGAGGTCCAACCCTTATGGCATTTGTAGTTGGATCACCTCCAAGGATATATCCGAACACAGGTATCTTTTCTCCTATATGGCTCTTTGCCTCCTCAATTGAGTATGCACCAGTAGGTATCTTTAATCCCAAATTGTAATTATATGATATCCATTCTCTTGTTGTATCAATCTGTACACTTATAACAGAGGCTGTTGTATTACTCTCAGAATATGAGAGGTTCATTGTAACCATCTGCCCAGCCAATAGACTTTTAGTTAATAATACAGTATCCTTTCCTTCATTTTTATATACCAAATTAAAAGGGTCTGTACTTACGAATGCATATTTGTTCTGTGAATATTCGTATTCCAGGTCGTTTTCATTCTGCCTTATATATATACCATTACCTGGGAATTTTGTCTTAAAGTCATTTGAAAACTTAAGCATAAGTCCTGCATTTATCTGTTTACATAAAAATGTAACTTTAGCCTGCATTCCCTCCTCAACAATGATTGTCTGCTCATCCCCTAGTTGTGGTGATGAGAATTTTGGTGGTGTAAACCTGTTTGAATATACTCCTACATCATAACTTCCTGGGGTAACGACTATTTCGTGAGGTCTCTCCCCATAATATCCGTCATAAATCTTCTCCCCTTGCGTTGAATAAATTGTGAGAATAAAATTATTGGTATCAATAACGGCATTACTTTTAAGAAAGGTACCGTCAGAAACAAGATTCCCTGATATTTCAGAAATGGCCAAAGATATTGATCCCGGCAGTTTATCCTCTTCCAGATTAAATTGTGTACATCCTGCAATTGTTGAACACATGACAACCAGCGCTACCAGCACCGCTGTCCTAATTCTCTTTTGTTTCATATTTCCTCCTTTTGTCTTTGTGATTTGGTGCAGGCAAAATTATCGGAAAGAGGCACCAAAGTATGCCTAAAAAAGAAAAAGTTAGAAATATGAGAAAAGATTTTTCTTTTTTCTGAAAGAATTTACGCAGTTTACTGAAAAACTTCACAGGGCTACCCCTCCTAGAAGGATAGCCCCGTTACTTAACCTAAACTTAAACTATGAAAAACTTATGTTTAAATTTTACAATTACCGTGCCACGACCCTGAACTTGGCGAATTTCAAAAGTAGAGTTTTTTGGCCCGAATCTCTAAAGTCAACTACAGCTTTTCTGCTTGCCACATCCCCTTCCAATGAGATTACGACACCTAAACCAAAACGGTCGTGCTCAATAGTCTGCCCCACTTCTACAATTGCAGGAGAATCAGGTGTGAAGTTTGCCGGAGCAGCTTTCCTCTGAGGGACAAATCCTGCCGGAGGGCTCATCTTCTGCTGCCCTGAACCATATCCTCCACTCTGCATAGGGGTACTTTGTCTTCCAGGAAATCTTTGTCCACCCTGCTGGTATCCATGAGGCCCCCTTTGGGATGGTCCTCCTTGTGCTCCCCTTTGGGAAGGATACTGTCGGGACGAAAGTGCGAAATCATCAAATTTAGTACTCAATTCCTCCTCCCAATCTGTTAATGGATTAAGAATATACTGTTTGTCTATCTCTTTTATGAAACGGCTTGGAGAATTGCTTACATGACTGCCCCACTTGGTCCTTGACTGGGCAAATGACAGTTTTACTGCTTTACCTGCACGAGTAAGGGCCACATAGAAAAGTCTCCTCTCCTCCTCTATATCCTGCTGGCTGGCCGTACCCATTCCCATTGATGGGAAAAGATTTTCTTCCATTCCAACGATATATACGTAAGGGAATTCCAAACCTTTAGAAGAGTGTACTGTCATCAGTGCCACCATGTTCTTGTCCTCCTCATTATCCTTACCGTCAAGATCACTTATGAGGGAAACATTTTCCAAATACAAGTCTAATGTTACCACAGGAACATCATACCCTTCCTGGGCCATCTGTTCGTATTCCACCTCACCCTCTTCTACAAAATCTTTTATAGAATTGTACAGCTCCTCCACATTCTCCACTCTCCCCTGCCCCTCCAGAGTTGTATCCTGTTTCATATAATCAATGATGCCAAAACGCATGTTCACCTCCATGGCCATGGTATAAGCATCTGTGCTTTCCATCTTCTCTCTGAGCTCCTCAATGGCCTGCACAAAAAGTTTCATTTTTGTAATGGTTGCCCCCTTAAGTCCAAACTCCTCAAGATTTGCGCTCTTGACAGTCTCAAACATAGAGATATTATTGGCGGCAGATGCCTCCTTCAGACGTCCAAGCGAAGTGTCTCCTATACCTCTGGCTGGGAAATTGATAACTCTTCTGAACGACTCGTCATCTTTCATATTGGCTACCAGTCTAAGATATGCCAACATATCCTTTACCTCAGCCCTCTCATAAAAAGAGTGTCCTGCAAATATCTTATATGGTATATTTTTCTTTCTTAAAGCCTCCTCTACCACACGGCTTTGGGCATTGGTTCGGTAAAGCACTGCAAAACTGCTGTATGGTTCGTGTGTTCTCCTTATCTGATCCAGAATTGAAGATGCAACCATAAAGCCCTCTTCATGCTCGGTATACGCACCAATAAGCTCTATCAGATCTCCCTTTTCATGCTCCGAGAAACATTTTTTCTTGAGCTGCATCTTATTCTTGGCAATCAACGAGTTGGCTGCATTTACAATAGTTTGTGTAGATCTGTAGTTCTGCTCCAGCCTGTACTCTTTTGCCTGTGGATAGTCCTTTCTGAAATTAAGGATATTTTCAATCCTGGCTCCACGGAAACTGTAGATACTTTGGGCATCGTCACCTACAACAGAGATATTCTGGTGTACACTTGAAAGTTTTTTGATTATAAGATACTGTGCATAGTTTGTATCCTGATACTCATCTACCATCACAAAATTGAACCTGTTACGGATTCTCTCCATAGCCTCCGGAAAATCCCTGAACAGTATATTTGTGAACAGCAATATATCGTCAAAATCCATAGCCCCGGCCTGCCTGCATTTCTTGGCATACTCCCGATAGATCTCCCATATTCTAGGTTTCTTGGCAGCTGAATCATTCTGTATAAGAGTACTGTTCTTACTGTATGATTCCGCCGTTACAAGATTGTTTTTAGCCATTGAGATACGGCTGTGTACCTCATTAGGCTTATATATCTTGTCATCAAGCTGCAACTCCTTTATACAGGCCTTTATTACATTACGGCTATCTGTAGTATCATATATTGAGAAAGTTCTTGGAAAACCCAACAATTCAGCTTCATCCCTAAGGAATCTGATAAAAATTGAGTGAAATGTACCCATAAAGAGTCTGCGGGCTTTAGATCCACCTATAAGCCCTGCAATTCTCTCTTTCATCTCCCTTGCTGCCTTGTTGGTAAATGTAAGTGCAAGAACACTCTCCGGCTCATATCCCTTTGACAAGATATTGGCTATTCTGCAAGTAAGCACTTTGGTTTTTCCACTACCAGCTCCTGCTATTATCAACTGAGGCCCTTCTATATCGCTAACTGCCTGATATTGTGCAGGATTTAATCCCTTAAAAATTAACTCTCCAACCTGTTCCATAATGCTGCAAATCTAAGGGGTAAAAATTCAAAAAACAAAAGCCAAAATACTTATTTATTAGCATAATATTGATTACATTTGCCAAAATTTCTGAAATAATGATTAAACATATTCAATTACACAAAGGACTGGACATTCCTGTTAAAGGAGCGGCAGAGCTTAAAATTGAAAAAGACATTATCTCAGACGTTGTTTCTGTAAAACCTGTCAACTTTAAGAATCTAACTCCAAAACTTCTTGTAAGAGAGGGTGATGAGGTTAAAGCTGGCAGCATTTTATTTGTAGACAAATACCGTCCTGAGATTGGCTTTGCAACCCCTGTAAGCGGAACAGTTGAGTCAGTAGTGAGAGGTGAGAAACGCAAACTGCTTGAAGTGCGTATCAAAGCTTCAAAAACTACAGATTACATTAAATTTGAGACTCCTGAGCTTAGCAAGGCTACAGCAGAGGAGATTAAGAAAGTTCTTTTGGAGAGCGGATTGTGGGTTGCTCTAAAACAGAGGCCTTACGGCATCGTTGCAAACCCTGCAGATGAGCCAAGAGCAGTATTTGTATCTGCTTTTGATTCTGCTCCATTGGCACCTGACTATAACTTTACCCTTAAGGATGAGGCTGCCAATATTCAGGTTGCTGTAGATGTCCTAAACAAACTTACCAAAGGGGGCGTTTACGTTGGTGTAGATGCAAACAATTGCGCCACTTCTCCATTCAACCATCTTAAGAACGTGAAACTTTATGGTTTCTCAGGTGCTCACCCTGCAGGAAACGTAGGTATTCAGATCAACAACATTGCCCCAATCAATAAGGGTGAGGTTGTATGGACTGTGGATCCTATGTTTATGGTTGCTATCGGGAAACTGTTCACTAAAGGAATCTATGATGTAAAGAGAACCATTGCTGTTGCAGGCAATAGAGTTGAAAAACCTTGTTATGTAACTTGTGTCCCTGGTACACAGATTAAAGATCTTGATTTCCTTGTAGGTAAAAAAGAGGTTGAGATATGCGATCAGGATTGCGGATGCCGATATATCAGCGGCAACGTTCTTACAGGCAACAATGTTGGTCTTGAGGGTTCTTTGGATTTCTACAGCAACATGGTTTCTGTTATCTCTGAGGGTAACTACTATGAGATGTTCGGTTGGGTTAAACCAATCAGAAGCAAGAAATTCAGCTTCTCCAAATCTTATTTCTCATGGCTTACCCCTAAAAAGAAATACAAAGTTGATACAAATACCAACGGTGGCCAGAGAGCATTTGTAGTATCTGACGTATACGGCAAAGTTCTTCCTATGGACATCTATCCTGTATATCTTCTTAAGGCTATCCTTGCAGAGGATATTGACAAAATGGAGCAGCTTGGTATCTATGAGGTAATTGAGGAGGATCTTGCTCTTTGCGAGTATGTATGTCCTTCAAAAATTGATATTCAGGATATCATTTCCAAAGGTATTGCAACAATGATTAAAGAAATGGCTTAAAACAGAGTAGTATGAAATCACTTTTGAATTTTGTTGAAAAAATTAAGCCAACCTTTAGCAAGGGTGGCAAATTGGGTTTCCTACACTCTACTTTTGATGCCTTTGAGACCTTCCTTTTTGTTCCTAATACTGTAACAAAAAGCGGTTCACACATCAGAGACTGTGTAGACCTTAAAAGAGTAATGACCGTTGTAATCATTGCCCTTATGCCTGCTTTGGCATTTGGTATCTGGAATGTTGGAGAGCAGCATTCTATTGCATTCGGTCTTAATATGAGCTTCATTGAGAAAGTATGGTTCGGTCTATTGAAAGTACTTCCTCTTATTATTGTTTCTTACGTTGTAGGTTTGGGAATTGAGTTTATCTCTGCCCAGCTTCGCGGACATGAGGTAAATGAGGGTTACCTTGTTTCAGGTATGATCATTCCTCTAATCATGCCGGTAGATGTTCCTCTATGGATTCTTGCACTTGCTGTTGCATTTGCAGTAATCATTGGTAAAGAGGTATTTGGCGGTACTGGTATGAACATCTGGAACCCTGCACTTATTGCACGTGCATTTGTATTCTTTGCATACCCTTCACAGATCTCAGGTGACACCATCTGGGTTGAGGGCCTTAACGCAGCTAAAGCAAATGCAATGCAGGTAGTTGACGGTTTCTCAGGTGCTACCCCTCTTGGACAGGCTGCTAACGGTATCGTAGACTTCACCACCACAACTGGTGAACCTCTATCTGCTTTGCAGGCTTTCATTGGTGTAATGCCAGGTTCAATTGGTGAGACTTCAACAATCGCTATCCTTATTGGTGCTGTAATCCTTATCTGGACAGGCGTTGCAAGCTGGAAAATCATGGTTTCTTGCGTTGCAGGTGCTCTAGGTGTAGGTTTGCTTATCAACGGTTTTGCAGCTGAAGGCACTTTTGCTGCAGTACCTGCTTACTGGCACCTTATCCTTGGCGGTTTTGCATTTGGAGCAGTGTTCATGGCTACAGACCCTGTAACTTCAGCACAGACAGAGAAAGGTAAATGGATTTACGGTTTCCTTGTAGGTGCCCTTGCAGTTATCATCCGTCTGTTCAACCCTGGTTATCCAGAGGGAATGATGCTTGCCATCCTTCTTATGAACACATTCGCACCGCTTATCGACTACTACGTAGTTGAGGGCAACATCAAGAAGAGAATCAAAAGATCAACAATCAAATAAGCAACACAGAAATGGATACAAA
>JAZLBB010000040.1:0-39234 GCA_045613465.1 Candidatus Egerieisoma sp. | reverse complement strand
AGTTTTCTTTCCATGAATCCTCAATTATTTGTCCAACTGGCTCAACACTGTAAGCATTCTGGCAATATTTTTTCTTGCTTTCTTAATTTGAGATGAATCCTCTAATGGAGAGATTGCATGATTCATCTTAAGTGTGTCAAGATTTGCTCTCTCAGCGTCGATGCGCTCTTGCAAATCCTTTGCAGACAATTCACGTATTTCAGCTATTTTCATCTTAATTTTCTCCATTAAATATTATTCAACATAATCCCTACGAACTACGAATTTTGTAGTAACAGGCAATTTCTGAGCGCCAAGGCGTAGAGCCTCTTTAGCGATCTCCATTGGAACACCCTCAATCTCGATAAGCATTCTACCTGGAGTAACTGGTGCAACGAATCCCTCTGGAGCACCTTTACCTTTACCCATACGTACCTCAGCCGGTTTTTTAGTGAATGGTTTGTCAGGGAAAATACGGATCCAAATCTTACCCTCACGTTTCATATAACGAACTACGGCCTGACGTGCAGCCTCAATCTGTTGTCCGGTCATCCAGCAGCTCTCCAAGGTTTTGATACCGAATGATCCAAAAGCCAACTGATTACCTCTGTGGGCGATGCCCTTCATGCGGCCTTTCTGCTGTCTTCTAAATTTGGTTTTCTTTGGTTGTAACATAACTCTTAATATAAATTATTGATTCTCAGCAACTTGGCTGTAACGGAGCCGAATTACCGGGTTGCAAAGATACACATTTATTTTTATATGCAAACTTTTTTTGTAAAATTTTATCAATTTTGGTCAAAAAAATGTAACACCCAACATCACCATTCTCACGTAGTTACAAACATCAAAAAAAATTCCGCACCCCCAATTTGGTCTAAATTGGAAAGTGCGGAAAACACTTTAAAATTTCTTCTTCCCGACAGCTTATTTTTTCTCTTTAGCCATCTCTTTTGCCACTTTGATGGTCTGTTCCCATACTCTCATGAAGTTTCCTCCCCAGAACATTTCAAGTTCTTTTTCTGTGTATCCTCTTCTAAGAAGCTCCACGGTAAGATCCTTCATCTTTGAACAGTCCTGGAAATCTACCATACCACCACCACCGTCGAAATCTGTACCCAAACCTATATGTTCTGGGCCCACAAGATTTTTAATATGGTCTATATGGTCTGCAAGATGAACTATTTTGGTCTCGCTCTTAGGAACATTGGTAAGACACCATCTTCCTGTTGCAATCTGAATCACTCCACCTGTAGCTGCGATATCCTTTATCTCCTGATCTGTAAGGTTTCTCGGGTGATCCTTGATTGCTCTTACAGAAGAGTGTGATGCAAAGATTGGAGCTTTACTAAGTTTGATTATGTCGTATAATGTTGAAGTGCTCGCATGGGATACATCTACAAGCATACCAAGTTCATTCATCCTTCTTACCACCTGTTTTCCAAACTCAGAAAGTCCACCATGCCCGTTAGGATTCTCGTATCGGGAAGCATCACAAATATCATTAGTGTAGTTATGACACAAAGTGATATATCTGCATCCTGCGTTGTAAAATGAATCTACCTTTGCAAGATCTGTTCCTACCGCATATCCATTTTCCAAAGCAAAAATTACAATACTCTTTCCTTGCTTCTTTAATTTTCGCAAGTCTTTTGGAGAATATGCAATTGCAGCTTCATCCTTACGTGCCTCAACATACTTTTCAAAGAGTCTCAACTCTTCCATTGCATACTGGTATACAGAATCCCTGGAGAAATCTGTCAAAGGGCCCTGATCAACATAAATTGCAAAGAACGCTGCATCCAAGCCTCCCTGTTTCATAAGAGGGAAAGTTACCTGACCTTTTGCTACACTCCAATCCTCGCTGTCGGGATGATTCAAATACATTGCTGTATCATTATGTGTGTCTATTGTAATGTATTTCTTATGTATCTTTTCTGCCTTCTCCATCAAAGCCTCATCGGAGACCTGCGCCCAAGCACCAACAAACATAAGCTGCGCCAATAAAACCAATGCTATCTTTTTCATCTTCATCATTCAAATACTATTTCTTTTTAATCCACCATCCCATCTTTACAGCAAGCAAAACCAACAGCGCCGAAAGCACAAGACAACCCAATGATAACCATACACCCATTCCATTCATAAACATGATAGGAACAAATGTAATGAGCAATATCTCTATTGGAGCAATTGGCAAATATGCCAGAGCGTAATCATCCATAGCCTTGCTTGAAAGTTTAGGGTCTACGATTCTAATAAGTGCAATACCCATTGCCATTGTTCCGGTCCACCATCCCCAGGCAAATATTGTTCTCTCAAACCAGTAAGTCTTTGAAAGTCTTCTACCAAAGAAGAATGTGATTCCCCACACAATAGCCACACCGGCAATAATTAGAACAATAAGAGGAACTGCATACTTCACAACAACACCAAGTTTGATTGAAGCCACACCAAATGCCACAAGAAGGTCTGTTGCCATACTGCCAATACGCTGCGTTGTCTGAGGACATATATACTCAGTAACATTTGTAGCGTCAAATATTTTCTTTAGAATAAGGCCAACTATGAATGCACAGCTGAATACAGGCAACTCAAGTTGTGGATACCACTGTTTTACACCTACACTCAAGGAGTAACCCAAAAATGCAACAAGCAGAACAAGTGCAAGATGGAATGTCAATGGTTCAATTGAAATTGCAGATGTTGTAGCACTACCCACTGAATCTCTCTTTTCTGCAGGGACAAGTCCACTACGAAGTTCGTCGGGAAGATCTGCAAAATCTGAAATAAATGCAGTCTGTTTGTTCTTTGCAGCCCATTTGATACAGATAAGTCCGCCAATGATTGCACAGATAACTCCCACTGTTGCAGTTGTCATACCAAGACTGGATGCCTCATCCCAACCCAAGCCATTGAATGCCTCTCCAATTGCAGCTGCCGTTCCATGACCGCCGTAAAATCCGGTAGAAAGCATCACTCCAAAAGCATCATTCAGTTCAGGCCAAATCAATTTCATTACAAACAAGCCGAACAAACCCGCAAGTGCCCACTGCAAAAGCATTCCAAGCTGAGCATATACCCACATAGGGCCAACCCTACCGGCTACCTCCTTCACCGAGAATTTTGGAGAAGAAAGCGGAAGCGCACCAAATACCAATGCAATCAACACCGCTGCATAGGTTCCCATGCTTCCCGACAAAGGGAGCCAACCTAAACCGTTAGGACCTAATGCAAGGCCAAGAATGCCGGCAAGCAAACTTGGCGGTATAAACAATTTCTGTATCAGCTTAACTTTAACCCTGATAAACTTTCCTACCAAAAGAAGGGCAGAAATAATTCCAAGGTCTGTAAGCAAAACCCATGGAGTAAATACATCTGTATTGAACATTATTTTATTTTTTAAGTTTTTACAATGTTTGTAAAGTTAGTACTTTTGCCAGATATATGGCTAAATATTTTCCAAAATATTGCATTTTCATCCTTTTTATCCTCTTCTGTAGCATAAGCATGTATAGCCAGGATAAAGGTATTTTTATGGGATATAAAACCAAAGGGAAAGATACGTTATACCTGGGAGAAATAAAGCCTGTATATGTGTATAGCCGTCCGAATTCATGGAAACAGAGCCGCCAATGGCGCAAATACTACCGCACCGTCTATAATTTTGCAAAAGCTTATCCTTATGCCCTTAAAGCATGTGAGATAATGAGAGATGCTGACAGCACCATAGCCAACTCCAATTTTACAAAATGGGAAAGAGAGAAGTATATTAAGTCCTATGAAAAAAGGTTATTCAAAGAATTTGAAAAACCATTAAAGAAGCTCTCAATCAATCAGGGCAGATTATTGCTCAAACTTATTGATAGGGAGGCTGGAATTTCTTCTTATCAAGCAATCCGAAACTACAAAGGTGGCGCAGCAGCCGGATTCTGGCAAGGGGTTGCCAAATTGTTTGGATCCGACCTTAAAAAGAAATACGACAAAAATGGAGAAGACAAAATAGTGGAAGAACTTGTACAGATGTATCAGGATGGTTCTTTCTGGTATCTGTATTACTCAATGTTCAGAGATTGAATCCTCTCTCCATCAAAGACCAGATAATCACATCCGTTTACCCACTCACCTAGCAAATACATCTCTCCACCCCCTTTGAGGCTCAATGAGGTACGGTGGTGGAAATGCCCGAATATGAAATAATCTATACTGCCACAGTTTTCTTTCTGGAATGTATTGGCAAATTTAACTATCCGCTCTTGTTCACCTTTCCACACCCATGGATTGTCTTCGTGAGCCAATCTGTTGTGTTTGCTCCACTTATGGGCAAGCCAGAACGCCCAACGGGGATGGATTCCACTGAAAAGCCACTGCAAGAACCTGTTTTTGAAAGTCCTGTTCAGCAACTTGTATCCAAAGTCTCCTTCTCCCAGTCCGTCACCATGCCCTAGGCAGAATTTTTTTCCTTCCAATTCCACCATATATGGTTGCTGCAGCATCTTAAGACCTATTTCAGAAGCAAAATAGCTATATGTCCATATATCGTGATTCCCATTAAAGAAATATACCTCAACCCCTCTGTCCACCAGCGAAGCCAATGCACCCAATGTACGGGTAAAACCTCTTGGAATTACATTCCTGTACTCATACCAGAAATCGAAAATATCCCCCAACAGATAAAGAGCCTTTGTATTTTGAGGCAAAGAGGCCAGAAAAGAGGAAAATTTCCTCTCCCTTGCAATAGGATCTTTATAATCTAACCCCAAATGCACATCAGAGACAAAATAATAAAGGTTCTTCTCCATCTTCATAAATTAAATTATGCTTGTAATTATACAGACTGCCCCCACAATCACACAATAAAGTGCAAACAACCAAAGTCTTGCCTTCTTTACAATATTGATCATAAGCTTACATGCAAACAACCCCGAAAGGAAAGCTGCCACAAATCCCAATACCAGTGAAAGGGGAGGAATTCCAGATTCTGCTCCCGACAGTTCTCCTGATATGAGTTCCAAAAATGCCTCACCCAAAATTGGCACCAGCACCATAAGAAATGAGAATTGTGCCACATCCTCTTTTTTCACTCCCAACAGAAGACCTGTAGAGATTGTGGAACCTGAACGAGACAAACCCGGCAATACGGCACAGGCTTGTGCTATACCAATTATCACTGCATCTTTCCAGCCCACAGGTCGTCCCTCACCTTTCTGTCTGTTAGATAACCACTCACTCAAAGACAAAAGGGCTGCCGTTACAAGGAGCATACAACCCACAACAAGGAGACCACTTCCAAACACTGCCTCCACCTGCTCCTTAAAAAACACCCCCACTATAAATACGGGAATCATTGAAACAGCAATCTTAAAGATATATTCCTTCTGAGGATTCATTTGAAGATTGAAAAATCCCTTTAGAAGATCCCAAATCTGCTTACGGAACGCTACTATTGTACTGCACACTGTTGCAGCATGTACCACAACCTCAAAACTGAGATTGCCGGAATCTATTCCAAAAAGTTCTTTTGCTATGGTAAGATGGCCACTACTGCTCACAGGTAAAAATTCCGTAAGTCCCTGCACCAAACCCAAGACAATTGCCTCTATCCAGTTCATCATCTACTTTCTTTTGGATTTTCCTACATGCATTATTGCCCATATCTCCACCACCATACCTATTAGAATAACTACCGGAGCCAAGGTTATTCTTCTGAAACTGAACATTTCATAGTTGAACACATTAGGATCGTCACTACCACCTCCGCTCATTAGTATATAACCCAACACCATAATTGCAAAACCCGCAATTATATAAAGGATGTTTTTCTTTGGTATTGCAAAACCTTGCTCCTCCATATTCTCTTTCATGCTAAAATATCTTTATCAGTAATACAAATCATCATTATTAAGCGAGATCATCTTTCCCACTACAAAAAATGTGCACAGCCAACAGATGAAGGCTCCCAATACAACCACACCACCCAACACACATGCCACAAGTTCCATCTGGAAAATGGAAAACATCTGCTCAAAACTATCCTTAAGCAGATACAGGACTCCAAGCAGGGCCAAAGCTGCCAATAATCCCGACAACAATCCCTGAAACACCGCCTTTATAAGGAACGGCGACCTTATAAAACTTTTTTTGGCTCCCACCAGTTTCATTGTGTATATGGAAAATCTCTTGGCATACACATTCAGCCTCACCGTATTGTTTATGAGTACAAACGATATGAATGCCAACAAGACTATAAATACCATAAATGCCAACGCTATCTTCTCAAGATTATTATTGAGTATTCCCATCAGCGATTCCTGATATTCCACCTCCTCAATTTGAGGATTCTGTTCCAACTCTGCGCGGAACACCTGAAGACTGTCGGGATTAAAATACTCACCCTTAAGATTCAACTCAATTGATACCGGTATTGGGTTATGCTCAAATGCATCAAGGAAATCCTCCCCCAACATTTTCTTCATCTCCTCTGTACCTTGCTCTTTTGAGATATATTGGGTTTTCTTTACTGCAGGATGAAGATCGAGGTTGCGCTGGAATTTCTTTGCCTGCAGTTCCGACACATTTTCTTTAAGGATTGCTGTTATTTTTACATTTTCCTTAAAGTAGTTCTGCACGGCCCCTGCATTTACGGCCAACACACCAAAAATACCCACAAGCAATAGAACCAATGCTATGCTTATGATTGACGAGAGGTACGAATGTACCAGTCTTCTGGCTATTATATTTTTCTCCTTTCTCCCCATGTATACGGTGTAAAATAACTTTCAAAGATAAACACAAAATGTTTATTTAAAAATGTTTGATTATTTTTTATTATCTTTGTGCCTTAAAATTCCATTTCTATGAAGGAGACTAAAAAAATATTGTTCGTTAACTCAGAGATAACCCCATATCTTCCTGAAAGTACCGTTTCCAACATTGGACGCTATTTGCCTCAGGGCATACAGGAGAGTGGACGTGAGATCCGTTCTTTCATGCCAAGATACGGCAACATAAACGAAAGAAGAAACCAGTTGCACGAAGTTATCAGGCTCTCTGGAATGAACCTGGTAGTAAATGATATAGACAGGCCTCTTATCATCAAGGTTGCATCTATTTCATCTGCCAGAATGCAGGTGTATTTCATAGACAATGAGGATTATTTCCACAGAAAATTTGTCTTTACAGATGAGGAGGGTAAATTTTTTGAGGATAATGACGAGCGTGCAATATTCTTTGCAAGAGGTGTACTTGAGACTGTAAAGAAACTGAGATGGAAACCCGATGTAATCCATTGTCAGGGATGGATTTCACATGTACTTCCTCTATACTTGAAGAAAGCATACAAGGATGACCCTATCTTCACCGACTGTAAAGTTGTCCTTTCTCTATATGATGAGATATCTCAGGAGAACTTTGCTGAGGATATGAAAGGAAAAATGATTATTCCTGGAGTAAAGAATAAGGATCTGGATATACTAAAGCCTGCAAATGGCATAAATCTTGCAAAACTCGCCATTCAGAATTCAGATGGCATCATTGTAGGTAGTCCACAATTGTGCGATGAGCTTGACCAGTACATTGCTTCATCCAAATTGCCTGTATTGCCATACATAGATCAGTCTGATTCTGCGTATATTAAAGAGTATAATCAGTTTTACGACAAAATTTTAGGATAAAATGCAATTTAAACATACAATTGCCCTTGCATTTGCAGCTTTTTTCTTGGCTGTTTCATGCATTACCGTAGATAAGAAGATGGGAGATGATCTTGTACCCGGCAATCAAGATCTCGCTGTAAGCATGGCAGAGTTTGAGATTCCTGTACAGTTGAAATCATCACAACCAGTGCAGAGTTTATCAAGTTCACAGGGAACATTCGGTTCAATCAGAACAAAAGAATTTGGTTTGGCAGAGTTTGCCACAGCTGCAGATTTGTATCCTTTGCTTGCAGGATGGGATTTGGGTGACGATCCTGTTGTAAAAGAGGTATATTTCATAGGTAACGTTTCTCAGATTTCAGTTGCCGAGAACCAGCAGGACGGTATCCCTCAGCAAGTATACATACACAGAACATACAAGAATGTTGATTCAGCAGCTATCTTCAACAATTCATTTGGTCCTGAGGATTACGATCCTACACCGCTTAACGTTGGAGAGGTAATGTATTTTGGTACTGATTCACTCAAAGTGCATTTGAACAAAGAATATGGAGCTGAACTTCTTAAAGCAACTCAGGAAGAGAAGGACACTGTAGAATTGTATGCTAAAAGATTCAAAGGTATTCTTATCAGGACAAATACTCCAGAAGAGGGTGTTTACGGCGGAAGGCAGAATTTCCTCAACATGTCTGAAGGTTCAGTTTATATTACAGTAAACTTCCAGCCAACATGGGAAGAAAATCTTGAAAGAAAAGATACAATATTTGTATTGCAATTCGGATATGATATGTGTCTGAACCTCTCTTCTTATCAGAGTAACAGTATGCAGACTACAACACCAGATACAACACTTCTGTTTGAAGGTGCTGCCGGACTCAAACCTTATATAGACAAGGACGAGCTGAAGAGAACCATTGATGCATGGAAAACATCTGAAGGATTGGATGGTAAAGATATAATTATTGCTAAAGGTTCGTTGGTATTTCCGTTTGAAATACCAGAAGACAACGACATGACCAAGTATCCTGGGAACCTATATCCTTGTAACAGGGCATATGATACAACATATAAAGCCAATATTTTCTATCCTGTAGATGATATCTACGCAGAGGGTTATTCTATTGGCACTATGAACAGATCGTTGGAAGAATACAGAATGGATGTACCTGCGCTTATCCAGGACTTCGTTACATTGGATGCTTCTGAGCTTGATGATTTAAAACACAATATTTGGCTCATGCCTACAATATCTGACATAAACTCATATTATGGTACTACCACTCATAGGATTGACCAATTTGCGTATTATGTAGGCAAACTTAAAGGCCCTGGGGCAAAGAGGGCTCCTAAATTGCAGATTATATATTCTATTTTAAAATAGGATAACCAAGATAAAGAGAATGCCGGTCAGTGACCGGCATTTTTTTGATTTATTCTATTTGTTCAGTTGGATTATTTCCCCGTTCACTACCTTAAGAGTGCTGCTAAACATGTGTTTGTCTGACAATGATGAACTGTCGGGAAGAGCCTTAAGAATATTATAGTTTACATTAAAAGTGTCGCTCTTGTTTATTCTCTCAACTGAGGTTATTTCGTATTTCAGTTGGGCACACTGCTCTTTAATCATCTCCTTTACAGGATCATTCAGATTTTCAAAGTCGGTAATGGATTTCCCAAATTCCTGCTGAAATTGCACAGAGCAGAGTCCGGTTGCTGTTTTGTAGTCATTCTGCAGAAACGCATCCAGGAACTCTTCTGCCGCTTTCTGCGCTTTGTTGGCTTTGTTTGAGCAACCTGCCAATACGCACATTGCAAAGATGAATAGTACTTTTTTCATATATTATCAATCTAATTTTACTACTGTAATTCCTGAACCTCCAAACTGGATATCCTCATCCTTGCAACTTAATACCCCCGGTACTGTACGGAGATATTTCCTTATCTCCTCTTTTAGAATACCATTCCCTTTTCCGTGAAGTATCTTTACCTCTCCTATCCCAACCATCAGGGCATCATCTATAAAGCGGCTCACAATCTCCAATGCCTCCATAAGCCTTTCTCCTCTGATATCTATATTGGGTTTAAAATTAAGTTTTCTCTCCTGCAAACCTTCTGAATGGGCGCTCATTGTTTTTGGCAAGCTTTTCACTGCATTGTTGTACTCATTGTTGGAGATGTGTTCAACATTGGTTTTCTGCACCTTACTTATAATACTTCCCACAGCAACATTTACCCAACTGCCACCAACTTGCATTACCTCTCCTATAAGGTCGCCTCCTTTTATCTTAACCTTATCACCCACCTTGAGTTCCCTCTCTTGAGGTTTTGCGCTCTCTTTAACCGGCTGGGCAACTGTTCCACCCTTTTGGGCACCTCGCTGCAATCGCTCCTCTTTTCGCTTTTTACGTTCAAGGAGTTTGTTCATTTTAGCCTCTATTTTAAGGTCGTTCTCTGTAAGGTTCTCTTTCTCAATGGCACGGCTAAACTCTTCAAGCTCCTTACGTGCAGCCTTGGTTTTCTCTTTCTGAGCCTGTGCTTCTCTAATTTCCTTGATTGTAGCTTCAACCTTCTTATTGGCCTGCTCTATTATCATCTGGGCCTCTTTCTTGGCCTCTGCCAGTATCTGTTTCTTTACAGACTGGATATCTGTAAGCTCCTTCTCGTATTTCTCCGTAATATTCTCCAGCGTCTTGTCTGTATTTTTTATTCTGGCAAGTTTCTCATCCAGAGCTTTTCTGTTACGGGATATTTTCCTCAGCTGCTTCTCCATATCCACATAGCCGGTGCCTGCATTCTCTTCCGCTACCCTTATGATATGATCGGGCAAGCCTATCTTGCGTGCCAGCTCAAATGCAAATGAATTGCCAGGCAATCCAACCTCCAGTTTGTATAGAGGCTGTATGTTTGCCACATCAAACAGCATTGCACCATTTATGGCTCCATTCACTTTTTCTGCATAGAACTTAAGATTGGTATAATGGGTGGTAATCACACCAAATACCCCTTTCAATTCTATATTTTCAAGTATCGCTAAAGCTATAGCACCACCTGCCGTAGGCTCTGTACCAGTTCCGAACTCATCTATGAGCACAAGAGAGTTGTCTGTAGCTTTTAGCAGCACCTCTTTCATGTTTGTAAGATGAGAACTATATGTACTCAAATCATTCTCAATGGATTGTTCATCTCCTATATCAATGAAGATATCATCAAAAATCCTAAACTCACTCACCTCACTCGCCGGAACCAGCAGTCCCCATTGGAACATATATTGCAGTATCCCGACAGTTTTAAGGCATACAGACTTTCCACCTGCATTTGGACCCGATATTACCAGGATATGCTTGTCGGGAGTAAGAGTTAGAGTTAAAGGAACAATCTGTTTTTTCTCTTTCTTTAAGGTTGCCTCAAGGATAGGGTGTCTTCCTTTTACTATTTTGAGTGTATCGTCTGCAGATATGATTGGTTTTCCAGCCTCCATCTGCAGAGCTACAAGGGCCTTGGCCCTTATAAAATCTATCTCTCCTATAAATCTTGCTCCATCCAACAACTCAGGCAGATAAGGTCTGAGAAAGTCTGTAAACTCCCTGAGAATTCTGAGAATCTCCCTCTGCTGGGCAAACATAAGCTCCTTTACCTGGTTGTTCAGCTCTACAACCTCCATTGGCTCAATGAAAACGGTCTTTCCTGTTGCAGACTCATCGTAAACGAAACCAGGCAATTTTCTCTTATTTACAGCACTTACCGGAATAAGCAATCTTCCATCCCTAACCGATACGCTTGCCTCCTCATCTGCAAGCCCCTCTTCCTGTGCCCTGCGAAGAATGGACTGTATCTTTCGGGATATTGACCCTTCTTTTTCCCTCAACGATTTTCTTATATTGAATAGCTCTGCACTGGCATTGTCCCTTACCTCTCCAAACCTGTCTACGATTGATTCTATTCTGCGGGATATCTCTGGAAAGAACATAATAGGATCTGCCATAGCCTTAAGATTAAGGTAGTACCCCTCTTTGCAGTTACGGAAGAAATTAAGTACACCTTTCAGGTTCTCTACAAAAGTATAGAGACGGTTCATGTTCTCAAGAGTGATAGAAGAATACTCTATCTCCAAAGGTTTCAGGAACTCAATGCTGTCTATAAAACCGCTCTGAGGGAAACTGCTCTCAAACATACAGATTAGGCGCATCTCGTCGGTAAGGGAAAGTCTCTTGCCTATTGTTGCGGCATTGTGTGAAACTTTCTCCATCCTCACTCTCTCCTTGGCATAATTGGTGGAACAACGCAAAAGCAACTGCTCCTTTATTTTCTCAAAACCTAGCTTCTGTTCTATTTTAACACAGTTTTCCATCAGCGATATTTTTTCCTGTGCAAAGATAATATTATATATTTGCATATTATAAATTTACTTTATATGACCTTACCGCTAGGGATTACATTATATATATTGTTTATAATACTGGCCTATCTTATGGGTTCTGTTTCCAGTTCAATCATCCTGGGAAAATATTTCTATGGGATAGATGTAAGGGAATATGGCAGTAAGAATCCTGGAGCCAACAATACCCAAAGGGTACTAGGATGGAAGATTGGTATGTTGGTGTTGATTTTTGACATCCTCAAGGGTGTGGCAGCCACATCATTGGTATTTTTCCTTCCCTTTCCTAGGGAGACAAATGGATTTGTCGGGACACAGATAGTATTTGGATTTGCGGCAATTATGGGTCATGTATTCCCTGTTTTCCACAATTTTAAAGGCGGAAAGGGGGTGGCTACAATGTGCGGAGTTTTGCTTGCAATCCACCCTTTTGCTGTGCTTATATGTACAGCTATTTTCTGTATTACACTGCTTATTACAAAATATGTGTCTGTAAGTGTGATTGCGGCAGTAACCTGTTTCCCTTTTTTGGTTAATACCCTTTTTGCATTGTGGCTCGACCCCAAGGAGACTCTGGTTATAAAAATATTCAGTATAGTTGCAGGATGCACTATATGGCTATGCCACATAAGTAATCTAAAAAGACTCTACCACGGAAAAGAGGAGAAATTTGTAATAAAGAAACCGTTGAAAGAAAAATCATGCCCCCTACCTCCAAAGGGGGATGAAAAACTGTTCTAACTTTTATATGAGTTTTCAATTGCCAGACGCAACTCTGTAATTGACCCCATGGTCTTTATCTTGCCATCCTTTACAAACGATATGTTGCCTGTCTCTTCTGAAACTACTATAACGCAAGCATCTGTTTCTTCAGAAAGTCCAACAGCAGCCCTATGTCTCATACCATAGTTTGCAGGGATATTGGGATTTTCTGTGATAGGCAATGTACATCTTGCAGCAACAATTCTGTCATCTGCAATTACCATTGCGCCATCATGTAGTGGGGAATTCTTGAAAAAAAGATTCTCAATAAGGCGTCTGCTGATTTTGGCATCTATGACATCGCCAGTTTCAACCACAAACTCCATAGAGGAAGTGCGGGTCAAAACTATAAGGGCACCGGTTCTGGTCTCACTCATGGCTCTGCAAGCCTGTGTAATCTCATCAAGAGCCTCAAGCTGCATTGAGGTATTTTTGTTTCCCAGTAATCTGCTGAAAATTTTCAATTTTTCGTTATGCAAGATATAATTGCTGCCCAAACTCAAAAGGAACTTTCTTATTTCTTGCTGGAACAGAACTATAATTGCAATTACTCCAACACCCAGTACTTGCCCCATAATCTCAGACAACAAGCTCATATTAAGAGCCTTCACAACAGCCCATATTATATATAGGATGATGATTCCCAAGAAAATACTGATTGCAGCAGTTCCCCTGATAAGCTTATACACGTAGTAGACCAACAATCCCACAAGGAGAATATCCACTACATCCATTATATGAACATTTATAATCTCAAACATTATCTCTATTTCTTATACCCCAAAGTTAATGAATTATGAACATTTTTTTAATATATTTGTAAAAAACCAAACACTATAACGTATGAAACTAAAAATGTTTTTTTATCTACTTGCGGTAGCCCTAATTTTAGGTAGCTGTCAGGAAGACATTCTTGCTCCTCAAGAGCCGGAACATGCAACCGCAACAATTATGGGTACAGGTACAGTAGCCAAGGGTTATATAGTTGTAAAATTTACAGATAATACCCCTAAGACAAAATCTATAACAACCACTTTACCAGATATGCAAATATCAAGCATACAAAGGTTGTTCACAGAGAACCCAAGATTTGCAAAAAGGCACAAAGAAGCAGGATTGGACCGTTGGTATGTAATCTCTTTTAATCCTGAGATTCCACTATCTACAGCTTACGCACAATTCAAATCATTGGAAGATGTCTCTATAGTAGAATTTTTGACCATAGCACAATATGCTTCTACAGATAACACCTTCCCTTTCAATGACCCATATTTGAAAGACCAATGGCACTACAATAACACCGTTCAAAAAGCAGGTTTTGTAAGAGGAATGGACATGAATCTTTTTAAGGCATGGGAAATAGAGACCGGAGACCCTTCTGTTATTGTAGCTGTTCTTGATGGTGGTATTGATTTCAGGCATAAAGACCTTGCAAATACAATGTGGGTGAATGAAGCCGAGAAGAACGGCAAACCAGGTGTTGATGATGATGGCAATGGCTATAAAGATGATGTATATGGGTACAGTTTCTTTGTAGACTCAGACGGTTCAATTGAGCCATCCGACCACGGAACCCACGTAGCAGGCACTGTAGCTGCAATTAACAACAACGGAGCTTTTGGATGTGGTGTTGCTGGAGGTGATGGAACAAATCCTGGCGTAAGACTCATGTCTTGTGCAACCATTGAGAATAACAGATCGGCATATATTGGAAACGCTTTCATATATGCGTGCGACAATGGTGCTGTCATTACCCAGAACAGTTGGGGTTTTGTTGCTGGCACTGTTTCATCTACACCGCAATTTGTGATAGATGCCTTTGAATACTTCAACACATATGCAGGATTTGACGAATATGGCAATCAGGTAGGACCTATGGCTGGTGGTATATGTATTTTTGCAGCAGGTAATGACAACGTTCAAGTAGGATACCCTGCTGTAGAAGAGCAGGTTTTTGCAGTTGCAGCAACTGGGCCTACAGGAAAAAGGTCTTCATATAGCAACTACGGCAGTTGGGTTGAAATTTCCGCACCTGGTGGAGAAAACAGGCCGTCGCCTATTGGAAATGTATTCAGTACCCTTCCAAACGGAAGCTTTGGAGAGATGAGCGGTACATCTATGGCTTGCCCTCACGTATCCGGTGTGGCTGCTTTGATCCTATCAAAATTTGGAGGTCCTGGTTTTACAAACAAAATGTTGTGGGACAGACTTATTGCGTGTGCTGATTATGACAAACTTTATAATTCAAACAAAGACTATATAGGTAAACTTGGAGCTGGAGCATTGGATGCTTATAAAGCTCTTATGGATAGCCAGATTCCAGATGCAGTAGAAAGTGTAGATGCAGAGGTATCATCAAATTCTATAACTATAAACTGGGAAGCAACTGCAACAAATGGTGAACCTACTTACGGATACAATATTTTCTGTAGCAAGAATGACCTTTCAAACTATAACCCTGAAGAAGGCAATATTGAGCCTATATTTGTAGCAGGTGAGTCATATAAAGTTGGTGATGTAATTACATATACTCTTACCAATCTTGATTTTAACACAAACTACTATATCAGAATTCAGGCTATAAACATTTTCAAAACAGGTTCGGCCCTTTCACCACAGGTTAAAGTTCTTACACAAGATAACCTTCCTCCTGTAATTACCCCAGGTGATGATATTACAACAACTTTAAAATCATTTGAAACTGCAACTTATACCTTTACCATATCAGATCCTGAAAATGGTGAAATCAATTATACTTTGGATGATAATTCAGGCGCTGTATCTGTAAGGAGGAAAAACAATACCTTAACTGTAACTATTGAGGCTCCTAAAGCAAATGCAGGAAGCTATAAAGCAAAACTTACAATAGAAGATGAGATTGGGTCAACAGATGATGTTGAAATAAATTTCACTATTCTGCCTAACACCCCTCCTGTAAAAGTTAAGGATATTGAAAATACCATTTTGGACAAAGGTGAAAGCATTACACTTAATCTTAGTGAGTACTTCTCAGACAACGATGGTGAGCAACTTAATTACGACATTATTGTAACAGGTAGTGCAACATATGCCATTGAAGGAAATACATTTACTCTAAATGCTCCAATATACGGAACTTCAACTGTAAGCATTACAGCTTATGATGCCAAAATGGAGAGAACTCAAGAGGCTGAATTCAAATTGGTTGTAAGAGACAAAAAGCAACCCTTGGATGTATTCCCTACAAATGTTACCACATCGTTTAACGTGAGAACAGCTACAAACAGCACAGTAGACATTATTGTTACCAGCGCTTCTGGTGCAACTGTATTCAGTGCTTCTGGCATTGCAGCAGGACCTTTTAACCCATACACAATAGATACCACTGAATGGGGTGCAGGAATTTACTCTGTACAGATAACAGACAATGGTACAAAACATACAAGAACTATTGTGAAAATGTAAATAGAGATATTATGAAGAAACTATTATTTTTTGCAGCAATTGTGCTTGCTTCAACACAAATATATGCACAGAGCGTTCCATTCCTTAATGTAAATGCTGACCCATACTCACACAGTATGGGTGGAACTACTCTAACATTAGGACAGAATGCATTTACTATGAGCAATAATGCCTCTGCAATGGTGCTTTCAGAGGAGAAATTCCATTTTGGAGGCTCATACAATACATGGCAACCAGATTTTATGAACAACCAGAATATAGGATTTGCCGCATACGGAGTATTTGGAAAGTTTGCAATTGGTATTGGTGGTAAAATGTTCGGTTACGAGTCTTATGATGTGATTTCAAGCAGCGGTGCTGCAACAGGTACCTTTACTCCAAAAGAGAGTGCTTTTGAGGGAGCTGTAGCTCTAAAAATTTCTGATGCAATCTCCGCAGGTATAAATTTGAGAACTATCAGTTCTAAACTTGGCGAAGATGCTTCAGCCTCTGCATTTGGAGCAGATATTTCACTTACTTACCATAAAGAGAAATTGACAATTGCAGCTGCTGTAACCAATCTTGGTGGAGAGATCAGCTACAGTTCAGAGAGTTCATATGCTTTACCATCAATGGCAAAAGCTGGTGCAGGCTACTCTTTTGATTTGGCTGAGTCTCATAAACTGAATGTTAACGCAGAGGGAAAACTCCTTTTGGATGAATCTGAGATTATGGCAGGTTTGGGTGCAGAATATGTATACAACAATATGCTTAAATTTAGAGCCGGCTACAATATGGGTAGCGAAAAGGCAATTCCATCTTACGGCAGCGTAGGATTGGGCCTTCAGCTAAGTTTCGTTAATGTTGATGCAGCATACATCTTTGGCGGCGGCGAGAACTCTGTTCTTAACGGCTCATTTGGTGTAGCTCTTGGATTCAGATTCTAAGAAGTTCCAAATAAATAAAAAGAGAGGATAGCATACGCTATCCTCTCTTTTTATTTATAAGCTTTTGATTATAGTCCAAAAACCTCTTTTACCTTATTTACAGAATCAAGTTGCTCCCAACCAAAGAATTGAACCTCTTTCTTAACCCACTGACCATTCTCTCTAACGTCAACCTCTTTAGTATAAGGTTTTCTACCAAAGTGGCCATAAGCTGCTGTCTCCTCAAAGATTGGATTTGTAAGCTGGAACTTCTCAATAATCTTTGCAGGACGAAGGTCGAACATCTGGCCAATCTTACGTGCTATTTCTCCGTCTGTTACACCATTTAGAAGACAAGTACCACGAGTATTTACAAAGATACTTACAGGTTTTGCAACACCAATAGCATATGCAAGCTGTACAAGAATCTCCTTTGCAACACCTGCAGCAACAAGATTCTTTGCAATATAGCGAGCTGCATAAGCAGCAGAACGGTCTACTTTACTTGAATCTTTACCTGAGAAAGCTCCACCACCGTGAGCTCCTCTACCTCCATATGTATCCACAATAATCTTACGTCCTGTAAGGCCTGTATCACCGTGAGGACCTCCTATCACAAACTTTCCTGTAGGGTTTACGTGAAGGATAAAGTCATCCTTGAACAATGCTGCAGTCTCAGCAGGAAGCTTCTCAAGCATTCTTGGAAGAAGAATGTTCTTGATGTCGCTCTTAATGCGCTGCTGCATAGCAATATCGGTATCAAACTCATCGTGCTGAGTTGAAATTACAATTGTATGGATACGTACAGGGGTGTCATCATCTGCATACTCAATTGTAAACTGCGATTTTGCATCTGGCCTCAAATAAGGCATCAAATTAGTGTTTTTTCTAATGTCTGCCAACTCTGTAAGAGCAAGATGAGAAAGATAAATTGCCAATGGCATATACTCCTCAGTATCAGTACAAGCATAACCGAACATCATACCCTGGTCACCTGCACCCTGCTCATCCTTCTCAGCAACAACAACACCACGGTTAATGTCTGGAGACTGCTCATGAAGAGCAGAAAGGATACCGCAAGAATTGCCGTCAAACATATACTCAGCCTTTGTATAACCAATTTTGTTGATTACACGGCGTGCTACCTGCTGGATATCAACATAAGCATCCTCGCTTCTAACCTCACCGCCAATAACAACAAGACCTGTACTAACAAAAGTCTCGCAAGCTACTTTACTATCGCTGTCCTGGCGAAGAAACTCATCAAGAATAGCATCTGAAATCTGGTCTGCAACTTTATCTGGATGACCCTCTGAAACAGACTCTGAAGTAAACAAATAAGACATAACTCAAAAACTAAATTAAATTAATACTCCCGATAACTCCATGAACAACAAAGAGTATACCGATTAACAAAATTTAGTGCAAGATTTTGACTTTGTGCTGAAATGATTGGAATCGTTTTAGCATTTTTTAATGTGGTTGCAAGCAGTCAAATCCTTCCACTATTGCCTAAAGCGGCGGCAAAGGTAATACAAATTATGGAGTTACAAAATTTTATCACTAAATTTGTATATAATCAGTAAGTGTCGGGATGAAGTGGGGAAGTTTATTGTTTGATCTTTGTTTTCCAAAGTGTTGCGAGGTTTGTGGTGTTCAGCTGAATTATCACGAGGAGCATTTTTGTCTGGAATGTTACGCCGACCTCCCTCTAACCCATTTCTGGAATGTACCGGATAATCCTGCTGAAAAAACCTTCTGGGGCCGATGTAACATAGAAAGGATATTCTCTCTTTTCTATTATACCAACAATTACCGCAAACCTATACATGCACTCAAATACAACGGCAATACAGAGATAGGAATATGGCTGGGCAAAATGCTTGGTGAAAAGATTGGCTCATCCTCACCACAACCAGCTTTCGACTACATAGTACCTATTCCTCTACACTGGCGCAAGAATCTCAAGAGGGGATTCAACCAATCTGAAATAATAGCCAGAGGTATAGCCTCTGGACTTAAATCTACCGGAGTCTGCAACCCTCCTATCCTTGGCAATCTACTACAAAGGGCCCGTTTTACAAATACCCAAACCGCCAAAGACCGTCTTGAGCGCTGGCACAACGTATCCTCGGCCTTCCGTCTCAATCCTCAATGCAAGATCGTTCCTCCTGCATATTGCCACTTGCTACTTGTAGATGATGTCCTTACCACCGGTGCAACCCTGGAAGCCTGCGCGGCAATACTTGTGGAGCAACTGGGGTGCAGGGTTAGTATTGCTACGTTGGCTTATGTGGAGTAGAGTGTTTTTCTAACTTCTCAAACTCCTTGCCTGGAGCAGCAAATATGCTGCTTGTCATGGCGTGAAGTTTTATGTCAGAGTATATTACAATTACACTCTATAACAGCAGAAATAAAAATAGTTTGGAGACATTTTTGTGAAATTACTACTTTTGCATCACTTAACTTAAATTTTAATTTTATAACAGTTTTGAAACAATCAGTCAAAATATTTTTGCTGGCGTTCGTATGCATGTTTGCATATAATGCCTCTTTAGCACAGGTGACAACATCTTCGATGAGTGGTAAAATTACTGATACCAATGGTGAGGCGGTTTTAGGTGCAACAGTCCTTGCGATTCACACTCCATCTGGTACTCCGTTCTACTCAATTACAGACGACAACGGTTACTACCGTATTCAGAACATGAAACCTGGTGGTCCTTATTCAGTGGAGGTGTCTATACTTGGATATGGTACAAATACCCAAAAAGGTGTAACATTGGCTCTTGCAGATAACTATGTTCATAACGTCATATTGCAGGATGAGTCAATCTCAATTGACGAGCTTGTAGTTATGGCAGATGCTGCCAGAACTACAATAAATAGTAATAGTACAGGTTCTGTTACTTCACTTAACATTGCCCAAATGAACGCAGTGCCTACAGTTACCAGAAACTTGGAAGGTTTTGTAAAACTTACCCCTCAGGCTTACAACTCAAGCAGCGGTCCTCAAATTGGTGGAGGTACTTACAGGGAGAACAACTTTACAATCGACGGTGCTAGCGCAAACAACTCATTCGGTATTGGTCAGAGTATGCCTTCTGGCGGTTCTCCAATCTCTATGGATGCAATTGATCAGATTTCTATCAACGTAACTCCATTTGACGTGAGACAGAGCGGTTTCCTTGGCGGTTCAATGAATGCCACAACCAGAAGCGGCAGCAACGAGTTCAAAGGCTCTGCTTACATGTATTACAATAATGAGAATTTCAGAGGTGCAAAAACAAAAAATGGCAAACTCACCATCAATGAAGTTTCAAATATGGTTTACGGTCTTTCTTTGGGTGGTCCTATCGTTAAAGACAAATTGTTCTTCTTTGTAAATACTGAAATTGAGAACAGAACCGAGCCAGGTCCAGCAAGAGTAGCTTCAACTGCAGCTAACCCTTATACAGACGGTTCCGATAATGTTGCACGTCCTAAAGCTGAGGTATTGGATGCTCTTTCAAACTATTTGGCAACCAAGTATAGTTACAATACAGGCGCATACCAAGGTTATTCTACACTAAGCCCAGGTTACAAAGTGCTGGTACGTTTGGATTGGAATATCCACAAAAACCACAAGTTTAGCTTGAGATACAATACTACAAACAAAAAAAGCCCTTCTAACCCGTCAACATCAACTTCTGGTTTGGCCGACAGATACTGGTTATCAGATAACAGAACAAATATGTCTGCAATCTACTACCAAAACTCAAGATACTTTACTGAAAACAACTACCATTCATTTGCCGGTGAGTTGAATTCATCATTTGCCGATGGTACTCTAAACAACTTGTTCCGTGTGGCTTACTCTCATCAGGATGAACCAAGAAGCACAGAAGGAGGTTTGTTCCCATTCGTAGATATTGGAGTTGAGGGCAAATACTACACTTCATTCGGTACAGAGCTGTTCTCTTACGGTAACTTGAAAGATGTTAAAACTTTTACCATAACAGATGAGATAACTTGGAGCAAAGGTATCAACCTGTTCTCTTTAGGTGTTCAATATGAGCACAACAGAACGAAAAATGGTTTTCAGAGATTTGGTGCAGGTTACTTCGCATTCGGGTTTGACAGCGAGCAAGAACTGTTGAATGCAATCAATAATGGTACCGTCTTCAACAACCCTCACCAATATGCTATAACCCACTCATTCAACGATGATTTTTCACAGGCTTTCCCTACATTTGATTTCAACCAGCTTTCTGTATATCTACAGGATGAGTTGAACATCAGCGACAGATTCAAACTTACTGCAGGTGTGAGATTTGAGGTTCCTATGTATCCTCCTCTAAACACTTACAACGATGCAATCTATAATGTAGGTATGGCTGACTATACTGGTGACATCCTTGACAGAGGAAGTAATCTTGATAAAGTCCAATACAATACCTCACAACTTCCTTCAACCAAATTGATGGTTTCGCCTAGAGTTGGTTTCAATTGGGATGTTCTTGGCAACAGACAGTTGATCGTTCGTGGAGGTACAGGTTTGTTCACAGGCCGATTGCCATTTGTATGGATCGTAGCACAGGCAGGTGACTCTAACGTTCTCCAATCAACTTATACAGCTGTTAAAGGTGGTGACAAAGTTGTTCCTAACTTTACTGGTAACAGAGAGAAAGACTTGGCTCAAATCTATCCTAACGGAATAAGTGCAGCAGCTGCAGCTCTTCCTTCATCATGTTCAATCATGGCTCCAGATTTGAAGATGCCTCAAACCTGGAAAACATCTTTGGGCGCAGATATTAAGCTTCCTGGCGGTATCATCGCTACACTTGAGGGTATCTACAACTATGATATAAATCCTGTTAAAGTAGACAACGTTGCCCTTAAAGATCCTAAAATGGAAACTAACGGTACAAACGACAACAGATATATCTGGGGTGCTGGTACCAAGAACACCTCTGCAGATGCATATAACAGTAAAATGACCAATGCATACCTTCTAAGAAATGCAGATAAACATGGAAGCTACTTCTCATTGACTGCAAAATTGGAGAAATCATATTGGAATGGTCTTTATGCAATGGCTGCATACACATATTCAACTGCAAAAAGTCTGAGCGACGGTCAAGGAGACCAAATCGGTTCTGCTTGGAACAGTACCTATACAGTAAACGGCAACAACTTTGAGGAGCTTGCTGCACCAGGCTATGTAATGCCTCACCGTATTATTGCAAACGTGAGCTATGGTATCAACTACGGCAAAAATTTTAGAACAAGCGTTGCTTTGTTCTACGAGGGTGGTCCTCAAGGCAGACTTTCATACACCTACACAGGTTCTGTTGTAAATGATGGTGGCGCTGCAAACTTGATTTATGTACCTAAATCTAAAGACGAGCTTACTTTCACAGACTACACTTATACAGACGCTGCAGGCGTTAAACAAATTTATACCGCTACTGCCCAGGCTGAGGATTTCTGGAACTTCATAAATAACAACAAATATTTGAAGACAAGAAAAGGTAAGTATGCAGAGCGTAATGGTTTGGTTTACCCTTGGGTACATCAGTTCGACCTAAAGATTGCCCAAGACTTCTACTTGACAACCAAAGGTGGCAAGAAAAATACATTACAACTTGGTTTGGATATATTGAACTTTGGCAATTTGCTATGCAAAAACTGGGGTACCAAACAGACATTTACTGTTTCTTCAATCTTGAAACAAACTAACCGAAGACTTAAGGATGGAACTCAGGTACCAGAGTATCAATTCCAAAGATATGGAACGGAGGTTCTTAAAGACGCTTTTGCACCTACATTAGAAACAAGTTCAACATACATGATGCAGTTCTCAATAAGATACTCATTCAACTAATCAGTTGGATATAATACACACAGAGGGGAAAGATGTAATCATAAAAAAGGAGTTGGTTCTGGCGCCAACTCCTTTTTACTTTTGTATGTGAAATAAATTTTTAATTCTGTTTAGGTTGCTCAATTGGCTTTACCATGAGTCTTTCGCCAGCATCCTCTGCAACTTTACGTTTCCAGTGCTCACTGTAGCCTGGCTGGATAGGGTTTACAGGGATTTTTCTGCTGGAACCGTTGTCCTGGAACTTGCCATCCTGGGTCTGACGTTTTACGTTGCCGTCAATGAATTTTACAAGAAGGTACTCGTCAAGTTCTTTCCATTTCTTGAACATTCTGTCTGCAAACTTCTCGCTCCAGTCTGTCAAATACTCTTTTACCTCTCCAGGTTTGGTCTTGTAAAGTCTCAAAGCCTCTGCATCTACAGTTGGGATAATTTTCATTGCTCCAAGCTCATGATCGTTGGCAGCAGCTTGTACTTCTGGGGCAATAAGATTATATCTTAGGTATGCGAATTGAGAAACCCTGTTGAACAACCAGAATGCAGATGTTGGAGAATATTGTAACATACTACCATTGCCTACTGCAAAGCACTTAGGGGTTCTGATTGAGCTGGAGTAGATTGGGGTTAGACATGATGTTGCAGCATCATCAACTCCAAACCACAGAATACCGCCTATTTCATCTGGCAACCAGTTACGAGCCTGTCCCAACATCCAGAATCCGGTCTGTTGAGTTGCAATGGCACGCTCATTGGTATAACGTACACTGTCAACTTCAAACGAAGATGGACGCCAACGGTATGGAAGTTCAAATCCTCCTGCACCAATATCTTTTCTCATATCAAGAGGGGTGTTCTCAAAGTGGTCTCTCATTACATCTGCCACCTCTTTTACAGTTACCTTATGGGCAGGTTTGATGTATAGAGGCATCTTATTGGATGGATTTGCACCACTTGCGTAATCGAAGTAGTCCATAGCAGGCTTATCATCAATCATACCTCCTCCAAGGATATTGAACGCCGCCCATACTCTCGCTTCGCAAGCTCTCAATGCACTAAAATCTGCAGGAGCATAAGTATCACAGAAACTGAATTCCTCATCTGTTCCCTCATATAGTCCCGCTTCCCTTGCAAAGGAAACCACATCTTTTGCATACAAGCAATTCTCTGTATCCGCAAAAGGTATTTTATCTATTCTGGAGTGGTTGGCATGGGCACTTACATAACCGTCGGGAATACGGATTGCCACCCACACAGCACCTTTATTTTCATTTGCTCCTTTAGCATTTAACTTGGTACCTTTTCCTACCATCTCCATTATCCATGCCTCATTTTTGTCTGCTATTGAAAATGACTCTCCACCAGAACAATAGCCATACTCCGCCACAAGGTCTGTCATTACCTTAATTGCTTCTCTTGCAGTTTTCGCTCTCTGTAGAGTTATATAGATCAATGAGCCATAATCTATTATACCTGTGGTGTCTACAAGTTCTTCTCTACCACCGAATGTAGTCTCGGTTATAATCAGCTGATGCTCATTCATATTACCAATGGTAGAATAAGTTTTGGGCACCTGTGCAATTTCGCCAAGGAAATGACCGCCGTCCCACTCAAATACTTTGAGTTTGCTTCCCTTAGGGAATACACCTGCAGGGGTAAAGTAAAGTTCTCCATATAGGACATGCGAATCTGCTGAGTATGTTACCATTACTGAGCCGTCTGTAGTGGCCCCTCTTGTAATTATAAGATTGCTGCATGCTTCAGATATTCCTGTTGAGGCCATAATAAGCACAACAGCCAGAAGTGTTCTAAAAATAAGTTTCATATGCTTTAATTTATGTGTTTTTACTATATTAGCGGTTAAATACAAATATAGTAAATTTATGAAACACTTTATCTTCTGTTTCCTTACAATGGCAGCGCTGCTTGCATCCAACTCTGCTTTTGCACAACAGCAAGAAAAATCTCCTGAGGAGATGGCTATTGAACAGGCTAACAAACTTGAAACCGAGCTTAAACTCAACAGCACACAGTTGTTTTATGTGGATTCTATCCTCAGACAAAATTTTACAGGACTTCAAGCAGATATTGACAATGCCCGTTCAAGAGGAAGCCAAGACCAGAGTACTTACAAGACCATCAGCGAGAAATGGATGTTCAAGACTTTTGATGCATTCAAAGATGTTTTAGACGAACAGCAGCTCATAAAATACAAGAAAATGATGGGGCACGGCAAAGAGTACAAGAAAGGTAAAGACGGCAAGTATTACCTTAAGGAAGATCTCAAAAAAAAGAAGTAAGGTAGCCCCTACTTCCTAAAGATCAATTTTATAGTATTGCGGTTTTCGCTCCCTGAAATACACCAGGTATCGGAAGCCGCATTCTTTTGCAATATAGGCATATTTGCCAAACTCATCCCCTATCCTCTCCAGGTTATGGGAATCTGATCCCAGACTCAGCGCATCTGCACCATACTCTCTGAAACGCCTCAAGATGGCAGTATCCAGCATTGGCACATACCCTTTATGATTTTTATAAGTTTTAGTATTTATCTCCAGTGTTTTGCCTTCCTGCGCCAGAAACTTTAGGATTGGCTCTATCCAGTCGCCGTACTGTGCCAGGGTTATATCTCTGCAGCCAGGACTATACGGAGAATAACGGGCAACATAATCATAATGTCCAAGAATATCAAAATTCCTAAAGTCAACCGCCGTACTATACATAACTTCCAGGGTATGTATAAATGCTTCCCGATAGTCTTTATCAGTATAGTAGGTACCCATATATGGGTCTGATCCATCTATAAAGTGTATTGAAGCAATTACTGTATCAAATTTGTACTTATTTGTAAACTCCTTGATTTTTTGCATGCTACCCGGCTGAAGTCCAACCTCTATCCCCTTCATCACCTGAAATCCGCATTGCTGGATCTCCCCTGCCATATCCAAAGTTACCCTATCAATTTCAGCCTGCTGAAGTGCCGGATCAAAAAAGAACTCCTGATCTCTGGAGGGTGCATCTATATCATAGTGGTCTGTAATAGCAATGCCTGCCAAGCCTTTGGAGATTGCACTTTTCACTATCCCCTCAACAGAAGATACGCTGTCGGGAGAAAAAGTACTGTGATTATGGTTGTCAAAAAATTTCATGGCGCAAATATAGAAATTTTATAATTTTGTAATAAACCCATCCGTTATGAAGAGACATCCTTTGGACAACCTGAGAATGGCAATGCAGTTGGCATTTCTCGCAGGAATACCGGTGATTTACACCTATACAGATCTTCTTAAAGGGATGCATTCTGTTTCCTATCTATTTGTATGGCTGATTTTTGTAGCCAATTTCCTTTTTGGGAAATTATTCTGCAGCCATCTCTGTCCTCTTGGACTGTTGTCAGAAATGGTACAGAAACTCAAACGGAAATGGATTGGAGACAAATGGAAAATAAAAAGATGGTCTCTTCCCGACAATCTCCTCCGCTCCATCAAATATATCCTTCTTGTGATTACTATCTATGGAACGGCAAACATTCATATACCCAATACGGCAGTTATAGTACTCCCCATTGCCATAATTATTGCAGGAGGCATATTTGACAACATGTTCTTCTGCAAGTACCTGTGTTTTGCAAATGCCACAAGCAACATAGTGAGGTTTACCGTTTTCATTCTGGTATTGCTGGCAATAAATGCAATCACTGCAGATATGGGAATAAGATTCCCATTTGTCACAATTGCCGCCATTGGAGGATATCTTCTGGAGATTTTTTTCAAGAAAGCGGAGTATAACCTCTCCCTACTGCACGTTCATAGGGATGTACATAAATGTACAGGATGTGGGGAATGCTCAAAAGCATGTCCATACGCAGTAGATATAAAGAATGTAAAAAGAGTTGTGGACATAGACTGCAACCTGTGCGGAGAGTGCGTAAAAGGCTGCAAAGAAGACGCCCTCAAAATGGGTATCTGCAATACACGCCCGGGACAAAACAGAATAAGGGGAATGTGGTTTGCCCCCCTTATTACCCTTATTCTTATATGCATATCCCTGTTATTTGTTAAAATGGCTATTTGATATCCAAATCCTCAAGGGAGACAAGCTTGTTCACTATTGCATAGATAGTAAGTCCTGCAGGGCTGTGTATCTTAAGCTTGTTCATAATGTTTTTTCTATGGGTATTTACTGTATGTACAGATAGGAACATCTTTGCAGCAATCTCCTTGTTGGTAAGGCCGCGTACAATATGCACCAGCACATCTATTTCTCGTTCGCTGAGCGACTCCTCCTCAACCTTTTTCTCACTGTTTTGGGCAAGAGACTCCTCCATTCGCTTTATTTCGGGTACAAGCAATGTATCCTCTATAAGGTTATGGCTCTCCAAATCCTGCTGACATACAAAAATATCATAAAGTACAGTATTTAGTTCATTGGTAGCTCCTCCAGGATAATATTTGACAATTATATCAATAAGCTCTCCCAAACGTACATCTATTGAGTTGTGCTGTTCACTGAAAATATGAGGATTCTTGCCATTAGGGAGAGGTTCTGAGGCTTTGTAGGCTTCAATAAGTCTGTTCATATATGGGAATACCTCCTCATTCTCCTGATTCATATGTCGCGCTACCTCTGTGGCATAATCATCAAAATAATTCAGAATAAGGTATTGCATCTGTTTGCCACCTCCCTCAACTGCTTTTTCCAATGCACTTCTGAGTGCAGGTAGGCGGTAATCTATGTAGTAAGTATGGGACTTTTGCAGGTAAAGGATAAGTTCATCTGCAGAAAATTCCACCCCTTCCTGAGGACTGTCGGGATTATTGATGAGATTTACAACGGCAAGGAATGTGTTGCAGTCAACTCCACTGAGGCGGCATACCTCCTCTATGGTTTTGTCTCCCACGCCCAATGAGATCCCAAATCTGCTTAGCATATTGAGCAGACGGTAATTGGTTGTGATAAGGGATTCCATTTTATCCCTGGCAACAAAGATTCTGTGTTCTCTAAATTCCATATCCATATGTTTTTCTGTCAATACTTCTTTTCTCTCTAACGCAACACAGACCGCCGTGGCGGGGCGGTCTGAGCTAACAAACAATAAAAATGGCTTAAAATTATATCTTCACTAGTGCAAAGATAACTGCCAATCTCCTGATTTGAAATACCTTAAATTTGGTATTTATTGTTTGCTGCGACCATCCCTAATTTTAGGGAAAAGTTTCTTAAAACGGGTTAGCGGTACGGATATCCTGCCACCGGCTACTACAAAGGTAACTGATATTATAATCAATAACAACCCTACTACATCGCGCGGAGTAAGGATCTCCCCAAATATTGTTACACCAAAAAAAACTGCCGTTACAGGCTCCATAGCTCCAAGTATAGCAGTGGAAGTAGAGCCTATATATGTTATGGCTTTGGTAGCGCACAACATTGATATTACTGTTGGCAACAAGGCAAAAGCCATTAGATCACCCCACAGATACCACTTGGTAGGGGTCTGAAGTTCGCCAGATACAAGAACCATTGCACCAAAGACTATCAGTCCTGTAAGAATTACATAAAAAGTTACCTTTACAGTTGGAGACTCCTTTAGGATTGTTTTGTTTATACAAATGATATAAAGGGTATATGCTAGTGACGAGCCTAGGACAAACAATATTCCTATAATACTAAGTGTTGCCCCACTGGGAGCCTTATACAACAAACCTATTCCACATGTTGCCATTGCAATACACAACCACGTGCTCAATGCAATCTTTTCCTTAAAAAACAGTGCCATTATAAGTGCCACCATTACAGGATACACGAATAGGATTGTTGAGGCTATTCCCGAGTCCATATAATGATAGCTTCTGAAAAGGGTTATGGATGACAAAACAAAAAACACACCTACCATAAGCATTGGTACTATCTCCCTTTTCTCCATCTTAAAACTTCGTCCCCTGCTTATAAGGAGCAATCCCACCATTGGGAGTGCAAACAGGTATCTGAAAAAGAGTACTGAGTCTACCCCCATCCCATCCTCATAAAGTGGAAGGGCAAATAGGGGGTTCATTCCGTACGTTGCAGCAGATATTGCCGCCAAAAGGTATCCTTTAGCTTTAATGTTCATACTTAAAACAGTCCTTCTATCTCTCCGGTATTGTCTATATCTATTGCTTCGGATGCTGGTGTTTCAGGCAATCCCGGCATCCTCATAATCTCACCTGTAATAGGAATAAGGAAACCGGCACCTGCAGCAATTTCAATCTCTCTTACAGTAATGATAAAATCTTTAGGGCGACCCAACAAGTCGGGATTGTCAGAAAGCGACTTTTGAGTCTTGGCCATACAAATTGCCAGATCCTGTAACCCAAGATCATATATTTTCTTTAAGTTCGCCTTGGCTTTAGGGGTATAGTCTACTGCCACAGCACCATAAATATTCTTTGCAATTGTCTCTATCTTCTCCTCAACGCTCTGCTCCAGTCCGTACATTGGCTTATATCTTCGCTCTTGCTGCAAGCTCTCCTCTACAACCTCAGACACCATCTGAGCAAGTTCCTCTGCTCCAGCACCACCTTTTGCCCACACCTCAGCTACAGAACATCTTACTCCAAGCTCCTTACAATATTCCTTAATGAAATCTATCTCCTGCTGTGCATCTGTAGTAAATCTGTTTATAGCCACCACAGGGGTAAGATTGAATGCCTTTATATTCTCTACATGCTTCTGCAAGTTCTCTATTCCAGCCTTTACAGATTGCAGCCTGCGGCTTATCTCCTCTACAGGACATACTCCATCTGCACAAGCCGTAGTCTCCGCCTTAAGTTCCTTAAGAGACATTCCACCATGATATTTCAACGCCCTTACAGTAGCTACCAACACCACAGCCTGTGGATTCAACCCTGCAAAGCGACATTTTATATCAAGGAATTTTTCTGCGCCCAAATCAAATCCAAAACCGGCCTCAGTAACAGTATAATCACTCAATGCCAATGCAGTCTTGGTAGCTATAACAGTATTTGTACCCTGAGCAATATTGGCAAACGGACCACCATGAATAATCGCCGGAGTATGCTCAAGTGTCTGCACCAGATTTGGTTTTATTGCATCTTTCAACAATGCAGCCATAGCTCCATGAGCCTTTAGGTCTCTGGCATAAACAGCCTTTTTGTCGTATGTATATCCTATGAAGATATTTCCCAATCTTCTCTTCAAATCCTGCAAATCTTCACTCAAGCATAAGATTGCCATAATTTCAGATGCAGCAGTAATATCAAAACCTGTTTCTCTTGGTACTCCCGACGAGGTTCCTCCCAATCCTACAACAATATGCCTTAGGGAACGGTCATTCATATCCATAACCCTCTTCCACGATATTGTACGGGGATCTATATTCAAAGATCTCGTCTTACTCTGGATATTGTTATCTATAATTGCTGCCAAAAGATTATGCGCCTTCTCAATAGCAGAAAAATCGCCTGTAAAATGAAGGTTAATATCCTCCATAGGGACCACTTGCGAGTATCCTCCACCGGTAGCTCCACCCTTAATTCCAAACACAGGCCCTAAAGATGGCTCCCTAAGTACTACTGTACACTGCTTACCTATGCGGTTCATGGCCTGCGAAAGGCCAATTGACACAGTTGTCTTACCCTCACCTGCAGGTGTTGGGGAGATTGCCGAAACCAAAATAAGGGCCCCTTTTCCTTTTTTAGGGGCATCTTTATACTTTAAAGGGATTTTTGCTTTAAATTTCCCATAAAGTTCCAAATCATCTGCATTTATATTGATCTTCTGCGCAATCTTCTCTATATTAAGCATTTGATGCGCTCTTGCTATTTGTATATCCGAACTCATAAGACTATTTGTTTAATGGTTTCTGCCATAAAATTAAAAAATATTCAGCTAAAAAGTTTATTTTTTCCACAAAAATGTTTGGAAGTTTAAAAAATATTCATACCTTTGCAACCGCAAACAACAAAAGACGCGGGATTCGTCTAACGGTTAGGACGGAAGATTCTCATTCTTCAAATAGGAGTTCGATTCTCCTATCCCGTACAAAGGCTTCCAGAAAACTGGAAGCCTTTTTTAATTATGAAAAAGGATACGGCCAATATCATTTTACAATCCCATCCTATGGTAGATTACCTGTTGAGCACTTCGCCCAACGGGGCTAAAGGTCGTCTGTATATCAAAAAAGACAATCTTTACAACTCTCACGGCCACCTTGGAGAACTGGGACTAATTGAACATGTTATCCAATGCTCAATTGCAAAAGCCAACTACGAAAAACAACGCCATGGAGGAAATCATGCAATTGGGACAGTTGGAGAGATAAAAAGATTTGCGCTTAATTTCCTGCCAAAAATTGAAGAGACTATAGAATCTTCTATCAGACTCATAAATAGGACAAAAGGGGCAACAAACGCCATAGCATCCATATATGTACAGGGAGAAGTGGCAGCTACATGCCGTATAAGGATAACACTTAAAGAACAATGAAACTGCAGGACACTCTTTTTGGCATAAAAAAAATCTCATACCCCAACTCCAATACGCGTCATGGCAAATGCAAACTCTACTTCATTACCTCGCAGTGTGGAGAAGAGAGGTTGCTTTCCAGCGACCCCATTCAGGAGACACTTACCCTACAGATGGTAAAAGAGTGTGCACAGCTTATGGCTCATGAACGCTTCCTTTTCAGTTCTATTCACCAACTTAGGATAAACTCTCCTATTATTCCCAAAGATCATCCTAACCTTATGATTGAAATTCACCTCAATCAATTTGATAAGGAGGGAACCGGACTTATATACAGGATGAAAGCTGTATGTACAAAAATGGGGGGAGAACCTAAAAAATTCTTTGACCTTACTGCAGAACTCTCACCTGTAAAGTAATTGAACTACATTTTACGCATTTAGGACTACTCAAATTAAATAAAAAAGGATATTTTTGCACCCTTATTTAAAAAGGATGAAAAAGTATCTTCTGTTTATATTTACACTGCTGATTTTAGCAACATCAGCCATAGCCCAAACTACCAAAGTTAAGGGCATGGTTACCGACGCATCTACAGGAGAACCTATCCCTTTTGTAAACATCTGGTTCCCAGGCACCACAATTGGTGTTACTACAGATTTTGACGGAAACTACAATCTGGAGACCCGTCAGAGTGTTCCAGGAACAATAAAAGCAGAGATGCTTGGATACGAAGCACAAGAGCAGAAAATTAATATAGGAGGCTTTACTGAGGCCAACTTTTCCCTTATACCACAATCTTTTGCCCTGGAAGGGGTAACAGTAAAGGCTGATGACCGCAAAATAAAAGCGTTCATGCAGAGAGTTCATGAAAGGAAAAAATATAATAATCCCGACAATCATGAGAGCTCACAAGGAAAGGTATACAGCAAGATGGAGCTTGACATTGCCAATATTGACCCTATCCTCCAGAACAAGATACTTCATAAAAACTTTGGCTTTGTAAAGGATTATATGGACACCTCTGTGGTATCGGGTATACCATATCTTCCAATAATGATCACAGAATCCAATTCAAGGTTCTACAAAAGGAAGAATCCCCCTTTATCGAGGGAGGTAATAGATGCCAGCAGGATATCGGGAGTAGACGAAAGATACTCTTTAGCCCAATTCACAGGACATTTGCATGCAAATGTGAACCTGTACGATAATTTCATTGATATTTTCAACATAAGATTTGCTTCTCCCCTTAATGAGCATGGTTTTATGTATTACAACTATTACCTGATAGACAGTCTGCAGATAGAGGGTAGAAAAACCTATAAACTCAGATTTCACCCTAAGGCAAAGTCAACTCCGGTTCTGGATGGTGAATTTACAATAGACTCTTTAACCATGGCTCTGAGAAATGCTCATGTAAAAATGGTTAAAGGGCTGAATGTAAACTGGGTAAGAGATATGGCAATTGATGTGGAGAGTCAGTTGGTAAACGATTCAACATGGTTTAAGAAAATGGATAAACTGTATGTGGATTTCTCCGTATCAATGAACGACTCATCAAAATTGGTCTCTTTCTTGGGACATAGAGAGGTAAACTACTCAAATGTTGAATTGAATGAAGAGATTCCTGCTGAGATTCTCAACTACAATACCAACGTGGTATTTGATGAAGATGTGCTGAACAACTCCCCCGAATACTGGGAAAAGGAACGTCCATACGCGCTTACTCAAAAAGAGCAGAATATTTACAATATGGTGGACTCAATTCAGAATGTTCCACTTTTCAATACCTTCTACAATATTGTTGCAACCTTCTTTGGAGGATATTACAAATTAGGAGATCTTGAAATAGGACCATATTACAAATTATTCAGCTTTAACAACCTGGAGGGGGCAAGGTTTCAGTTTGGGGCCCGTACTACCAATGAATGGAGCAAGAAGGTAAGATACGGAGGATATATTGCTTACGGCACCAAGGATAATGCTTTTAAAGGGGGAGGAACTGTAGAATATCTGTTCAGCAAGCAACCTACCCGCAAGATTAGTGCAGGATTCAGACGTGACGCCCTGCAGCTTGGAGCCTCTGAGGATGCCTTTTCTGAGGGCAATATAATGGGGTCATTGCTCTCTAAAGGGGACAGCCAGAGATTGAGTATGGTAAACAAAGGCAATCTCACTTATGAACATGAGTGGAAAGAGGGCTTTTCAACAATGATAAATTTTGAAACCAATAGGGTTGGCAGCAACAGATATGTTCCAATGATTACCCCTACTGGAATGAGTGTAGATGCTGTTAGGAGCGCAACCGTGGGGATTGGTGCCAGATGGAGCTGGAATGAGATAGTAAACAGAGGTTATTTTGACAAACTATATCTTGGTTCAGATTATCCTGTAATAACTTTGGATTTGAAAGCCGGCCTTAAGGATGTATTGCAAAACAGCCCTGAATTCTATAGGGGGGAATTGGGTATAAAATACGATCTTTCAATCCCTCCATTTGGAATATCAAATTTTAGGATAACAGCCGGTAAAATTTGGGGCAAAGTACCGTATCCTTTGCTAAAACTGCATGAAGGTAATGGCACATACTTTTTCTCACCAGGTTCGTTTGCCTGTCTTGATTTTTACGAATTCGCTTCTGATACATGGGCCCAGCTGTTTTACGAGCACAACTTTAAAGGATTCTTCCTTGGCAAGATTCCTTTGCTAAAAAGATTGAAGTGGAGAGAAGTAGTATCTTTCAGAGGTGTTGTGGGCACCATAGCAGACAAAAATAACGGAAGTGCTCATCATATGGCCAATATCACAGACCCTGCTACAGGTAATATTGCTGTAGGGGAAGATGTCCCTTATCTGTTGTTCCCTGTAGGGATGAGTGGGGTAAAGAAACCTTATTTTGAGGCCGGTGCCGGAATAACCAACATTTTCCGCATGTTCAGAATAGATACCTATTGGCGCCTTAACCACAAGGAGAACTACCTTGGAGAGAAAAATACAGCTTGGGTAATAAACTTTGGAGTAGAACTGACATTTTAAAGGAATTCCAACAGATCCTCACAAGAACTGCAGGTATAGAGGTTTGGATGAGTTACCTCACCATCCACTTTCTCATGCTCCCATGTTGAATAAAAGGGGATATGGATTGCATGGCCCCCTATGTTGAGCACCGGAAGGATATCTGATTTCATAGAGTTGCCTATCATTAAAAATTCGTCGGGAGTACAATCCAACTTTTGCAGCAGATTAAGATACATTTGTTCATTTTTGTCATACATCACCTCTATGTGTTGGAAATGCTCTGCCAATCCTGAGCGGCTGAGCTTCCTTTGCTGGTCGAGCAGATCACCCTTAGTTGCTACAACCAATTGGTATTTGCCGGTATCTTTGAGCCTCCTAAGTAATTCTCCCACTCCAGGCAACACCTCCATTGGTACATTTATCAATGATGTTCCTATTTTTATTATCTCCGACATTTCATTTGGAGTAAGTGGAGCTGCATTGGATATATTGCTGAAATGAATTGCAGTTTCCATCAAAGACAAAGTAAACGCTTTAGCTCCATAACCATACGGAGCAAGATTTCTCATCTCTGTCTGATACAAAGTATCAATCACCTCTTGTTGTGGCGCAAAACGGGCTAAAACGCGGCAATAATGAGCCTCAGCTTCCCTAAAGTATGGCTCATTAACCCAAAGGGTATCATCTGCATCAAATGCTATATATCTTATCTTTTGCATACATTATCAAAGATAGGTGAAATCAACGAGATTTACACTATATGAACAAACAGCAATATCCGATTGTTAGGAAAACAAAACATTTTAATATGCTGTACAAATTTCTATTTCCGGTTTATCAGAGTCTTGGTCTCTCTTTTTTATTGTTCCTTGCAAGAATAGGATTTGGAACAATGTTCCTTACTCATGGACTTCAAAAAATGGCCAATTTTAGTGCCCTTTCCAATACATTTCCAAGTGTAATGGGAATGGGAAGCAAATTGTCTTTATGCATGGCTATCTTTGCTGAGGTATTCTGTACACTTGGGTTCGTTACAGGTTTCCTTTACCGCCTCTCAATGATTCCAATGATTGTAACAATGATAGTTGCCGTATTTACAATACATGCAAATGATCCTCTGGCAACAAAGGAGCTGGCCCTATTATACCTCATGATCTTTATTATCATGTATATTGCCGGTCCAGGCTCTATTGCAGTTGATTATTACTTTGCCAGAAGATAATTCTCAATAAGCAACAAAAAAAGCCCTGCAGAAACTGCAAGGCTTTTTGTTGCTCATTTTAGTGGTCCCAGCTGGGCTTGAACCAGCGACCCCCTGATTATGAGTCAGGTGCTACTAACCAACTGAGCTATAGGACCCGAATGAGAGTGCAAAAATAATTAAAATTTTTACACCTGCAAAATTATGATATGCCTGCGGGGCTCCCCAGCGTGGGCCAAGGAGCCTCACAAGCTATATTATCAAACTTTGATCTCAACCTCAACACCACTAGGAAGCTCTAGTTTCATTAGAGCATCTACAGTTTTAGGAGTAGAGCTGTAGATATCCAATAGACGGCGGAAAGAATTTAGCTCAAACTGCTCGCGTGATTTTTTGTTAACGAAAGTTGAGCGGTTAACAGTAAAGATCTTCTTGTCTGTAGGAAGTGGAATAGGACCGCTAACAACAGCACCAGTAGCTTTAACTGTTTTTACGATCTTATCAGCAGATTTGTCTACCAAAGCGTGATCGTAAGATTTTAGTTTAATTCTTATTTTTTGGCTCATCGTATATAATTGTTAACCAATTTATAATTCATTATTACTCGTCATCCTCACCAAGCTTCTTGTTGCCAGACTGCTCAATTACGTCTTTAGCAAGAGCTGCAGGAAGGTCTGCATAGTGTGAGAACTGCATTGTGCTGGTTGCTCTACCAGATGAGATAGTTCTTAGGATGGTTACATAACCGAACTGCTCAGATAGTGGAACGTTAGCTTTAACAACTCTAGCGTTACCGTTAGCATCCATGCTGGTGATCTGACCTCTACGTTTGTTCAAGTCACCGATGATATCACCCATATAATCCTCTGGAGTTACAACCTCAAGTGCCATGATAGGCTCCATGATAACTGGGGTTGCTTTAGGAAGGGCTTTACGGAATGCCTGTCTTGCAGCAATCTCAAATGAAAGGGCATCAGAGTCAACTGGGTGGAAGCTACCGTCTTTAAGTTTAACCTTAAGTGAAGGAACCTCGTAACCAGCCAATACACCGTTTGCCATAGCAGATTTGAAACCTTTCTCAACTGCAGGGATAAACTCCTTAGGAACGTTACCACCTTTAACCTCGTCAATGAACTGAAGTCCGGTAACTCCCTCGTCAGCTGGTCCGATCTCAACGATGATATCAGCAAATTTACCTTTACCACCAGACTGTTTCTTGAATACCTCTCTGTGCTGTACTGTAGAACGGATAGCCTCTTTGTAGTTAACCTGAGGTGCACCCTGGTTGATCTCTACGCCGAACTCTCTTCTTAGACGGTCAACAATAATATCCAAGTGAAGCTCACCCATACCGCTAATTACGGTCTGGCCAGTCTCATGATCAGCTTTTACTGTAAATGTAGGGTCCTCCTCAGCAAGCTTACCAAGTGCAATACCCAATTTGTCAAGATCCTTCTGAGTTTTAGGCTCTACTGCCAATCCAATAACTGGATCAGGGAAAGTCATCTGCTCAAGAACGATTGGGTTGCTCTCAATACAAACTGTATCACCAGTTCTAAGCTCTTTGAAACCTACTGCTGCACAGATGTCACCTGCCTCAACGAACTCAATAGGGTTCTGTTTGTTTGAGTGCATCTGGAACAGACGTGAAATACGCTCTTTTTTACCAGAACGTGTGTTCAATACATAAGAACCTGCCTCAAGTTTACCAGAGTAAGCTCTCATGAATGCCAAACGACCTACGAATGGATCGGTAGCAATTTTAAATACCAACGCACAGAATGGCTCTTTTACGTTGAATTTTCTAACCTCAGTATCACCGGTGTTAGGGTTTGTACCCTCAACCTGACCTTTGTCAAGTGGTGATGGAAGATATCTCATTACAGCATCCAAAAGGAACTGAACACCTTTGTTTTTGAATGAAGAACCACAAGTAATAGGAACGATAGCCATATCAATTGTAGCTTTTCTGATAGCTGCGATAATCTCCTCTGCGGTGATTGAATCTGGATCCTCAAAGAATTTCTCCATTAGAGCCTCGTCGTACTCAGCGGCAGCCTCAATAAGTTTGCCTCTCCACTCCTCGCACTCTGCAAGCATATTCTCTGGAATATCTCTTACCTCATAGTTAACAAGCTCTTTGCTCTCCTGATCGTAGAAGTAACCTTTCATATCAATTAGGTCTACGATACCCTGGAATTTATCCTCAGCACCGATTGGAAGAGCGATTGGAACTGCATTCGCACCCAATTTCTCTTTCATCTCAGCTACTACTGCAAGGAAGTCCGCACCAACGCGGTCCATCTTGTTAACGTAAGCAATTTTTGGAACTCTATGTTTGTCTGCTTGTCTCCATACTGTCTCAGACTGTGGTTGAACACGTCCTACAGCACAGAAAGTTGCAACTGTACCGTCAAGAACACGCAATGATCTCTCTACCTCAACAGTAAAATCCACGTGGCCTGGGGTATCAATCAGGTTAATCTGGTACTGCTCACCATTGTATTTCCAGAAAGCTGTAGTAGCAGCAGAAGTAATTGTAATACCTCTCTCCTGCTCCTGAACCATCCAGTCCATGGTAGCACCACCCTCGTGTACCTCACCAATTTTGTGGGTTTTACCTGTGTAGAACAAAATCCTCTCGGAAGTTGTTGTCTTACCGGCATCAATATGTGCCATGATACCGATATTTCTGGTAAGTCTTAAATCTCTTGCCATTTTTGTTCTATCTAGACATTAAAAACGGAAGTGAGCAAATGCTTTGTTGGCCTCAGCCATCTTATGCATATCCTCTTTTCTTTTGAAGGCAGCACCCTCATTATTGTATGCAGCTAGTATCTCTGCAGCTAATTTTTCAGCCATTGAACGACCAGATCTCTTGCGAGCATAAAGAATCATGTTCTTCATAGAAAGTGAAATTTTTCTCTCTGGGCGTACCTCAGTAGGAACCTGGAAGTTTGCACCACCCACTCTGCGGCTTTTAACCTCTACCTGTGGGGTTACATTCTCAAGAGCTTTCTTCCAAATTTCTAGTGGAGCCTTGTCAGAATCTTTCATCTTCTCGCCAATCATGTCGATTGCGTCATAAAAAATAGCGTAAGCGATACTCTTCTTCCCCTGCAACATCAAGTTATTCACGAAACGTGTTACCAACACATCGTGGAATTTTGGATCAGGAAGTAGAATCCTCTTTTTAGGCTTTGCTTTTCTCATTTCTGTAGAAATTTTAAAAAATTAATGACTTACTTCTTAGCTGCTTTTGGTCTCTTGGTGCCGTATAGTGAACGTGATTTCTTACGTCCGTCAACACCTGCTGTATCCAAAGCTCCTCTAAGAATGTGATAACGTACTCCAGGAAGGTCTTTTACCCTGCCACCTCTAACAAGAACAATTGAGTGCTCCTGCAAGTTGTGTCCTTCTCCTGGGATGTAGGCATTCACCTCTTTCTGATTTGTCAATCTAACACGAGCTACTTTACGCATAGCTGAGTTAGGTTTCTTAGGAGTTGTAGTGTAAACACGTACACAAACTCCACGTCTTTGAGGACAAGCATCCAGTGCGCGTGATTT
>JAZLBB010000039.1:0-1865 GCA_045613465.1 Candidatus Egerieisoma sp. | reverse complement strand
TATCTTAGCTAAACCATTATCAGAAAAATCTGACTCCACTGTAACAGATAGTTTCTTAGAATTATTACCATCCTTTACGTAAATATCACCATCATAACCATAACACAAAACACCATTCTTAGATAATGAAAGGAATCTTACAGGGTGAGTTTTATGATTAGTAACCTTTGTTACAGAACCAGGATTATTCAATAGGAAAGAATATACATTAAAACTACCCTCTCTTTCACTAAGGAAATAAACAGTATTTCCATCTGCAGCTACTCTAGGAGAACGATCCTCACCATTAAAATCAGTAAGTTTTACATGCTTTCCACCTTGGTATTTCCACAAATCTCTTGTAATTGAAGATGTATGATGCTTACGCCAGATATTCTCACCACCCTTGCAGTCCTGATAAATAAAATCATTACCATTTCCTATAAATGATACTTCTTCAGCAGGTGTTGCAAGAAGTTGAACTGGTCTTCCACCCTCAACAGGAATAGAATAAAGTTCAGTCATTGAACCTTTTGGAAATAAAGCACTAGTAGCCGGATCCTGAATTAAAGAAGTAAATAGAATATTCTTACCATCAGGGGTAAATGTCCAAGGAGTATCTTTAGCAGAATGCGTAGTCACTCTCTTAGGTGCACCACCCATAACAGACACTGTATAGATATCAAAGTTTCCATATCTGTCAGAAGCAAAAGCTATAGTCTTGCCATCAGGAGCCCAGATTGGAGAATAATCATAAGCTTTATTAGATGTAATCTGTCTAGCCTGTCCTCCTTCAGAAGACACTACATAAATATCACCCTTATATGAAAATGCCACTTCTTTTCCATCTGGAGAAATAGAAGAATATCTGAGCCATTTTGCTTCCTCAGCAAGGGCTGTAAATGATAAAACAAGGGTTAAAAGGATGGTAAAATAACTTCTCATAACTTATTTTTCTTTGTTGTAATAATGCAAATATAACAAAAAGAGGCCACCTATAAAGCGACCTCTTTGTATTATAATTGAAAATTAATTCAATTAGTCCTTAAGCTTAGCGCAAAGGAACTCACGGTTAAGACGTGCAATGTGTGAAACTGTGATGTGCTTAGGGCACTCCATCTCACAAGCGCGAGTGTTTGTACAAGCTCCAAATCCGAGCTCATCCATCTTCGCAACCATTGCCTTAGCACGCTTAGCACCCTCTACCTGACCCTGTGGGAGAAGAGCAAGTGAACTTACGCGAGCAGCAACGAAAAGCATTGCAGAACCGTTCTTACATGTAGCAGCACAAGCACCACAACCGATACAAGCTGCACCATCCATAGACTCCTCAGCCTGCTCGTAAGGGATAGGAATAACGTTTCCATCAGGAACACCACCTGTTCTTACTGAAACGTATCCACCAGCCTGGAGAATCTTATCGTATGCCTGACGGTCTACAACGAGGTCCTTGATGATAGGGAATCCCTTAGCTCTCCAAGGCTCGATTGTGATAGTGTCACCATCCTTGAACTTACGCATGTGGAGCTGGCATGTTGTAACCTCATCGTCTGGTCCGTGTGCACGGCCGTTGATGTAGAGTGAACATGCTCCGCAGATACCCTCGCGGCAGTCGTGATCGAATGATACAGGACCGCTGCTCTTGCATCCCTTCTCGACAGCTACCGGATCTACACCCTCAGCGATAAGCTGCTCATTGAGGATATCGAGCATCTCGAGGAATGAGCTGTCAGAGGAGATATTCTTAACCTGATAGGTCTCAAAATGTCCTTGTGCCTTGGCGTTTTTCTGACGCCATACTTTCAATGTCAAATCCATGTCAATTAGTCTTTATAGTTTCTGGTAGCGATCTTAATGTTCTCATATACAAGCGGTTCCTTGTGGAG
>JAZLBB010000038.1:0-13009 GCA_045613465.1 Candidatus Egerieisoma sp. | reverse complement strand
TCAAGGCAAATAGCTCTAATATGTCACTCAATATTGCAGCATAAATCGAGTTGTGAGCTTTTCTCTGAAGTGGGAACAATGCTGAACCTGAAAAATGTATATATAAGAAAACCGGATCAAAATTACTTTTGACCCGGCCTCAACTTTTATATATTTTTGAAAGAACGGGGAATTCCGGTATTGAAAACCATCTCTTTTCCCGTTACAGGATGTATAAAGCTTAGAGCATAGGCGTGCAGATACAATCTGTCCGCCTTTTTGTTTTCTGCAAGTTGGGCAGGATTTTCTCCAAAGTATTTCTTGTCTCCGAATATGGGACTCCCTATTTCCTGCATATGTACCCTAATTTGGTTTTTCCGTCCTGTTTGAAGTTCCAATTGCAATAGAGTCTTATTCTTTTGTGTATTTGTTGAGAGAATTTTATAGTCGGTGACGGCAATTTGACCCCCATTGTTCCTGGCAGAGGAATATACCATCATTGCCCTGTTTTCTTTAAGCCAACTAGTAATTCTCCCTTCGTTGAAGTTGAGTTTCTCGTGGCCGTTTTCATCCTCCTCAATCAGATATTCAACAATAACCTCACCATTTGAAGATATTTTTCCTGCAGAATTGATTACAGCTACATATCCGCGATGAGTTACTGCCTCTTCCCAGTTTTCTTGTAATAGCCTTTTAATTTCTTCATTTTTTGCAAATACCATAAGGCCACTTGTTTCCCTATCTAAGCGGTGTACAATGAATGCTCTTGGTTTAAGGCCTCTTGTATGATATTTCCCACGTGGAGATGTATTGCGAACATAGTTGTTAATCAGTGAATGTGCTGTAATTTCTTCTCTGCCACGTGATGTGCCAACAGATAGGAGTCCTTCTGCTTTGTTTATAACAATCAGATGTTCATCCTCAAACACTATTTTTATAGGATCTTTCATCTTTGGTAACTCTGTTTATGATTCAGGCTGGTGTTCATTTGAAGAGATGAACAGTAATGTGTCTCCTACAAAAAGTTCAAGCTGTCCGTTAGGTACGAGGTATTTATTGCCTCTTTTTACCATCATTGCAAGATGCCCTGTTGGAATATGCATCTTGGCGAGGGTATTTCCATGTGTAAGCATCTCCTCAGTTAATGTTATCTCATGTAATGAAGAACTCATTTCATCGGGAATATGCACATCAAATTCAGGTTCCTGTTCTGGTGGAAGGTCGAGATGCAATTTTTTTGCAAACCACGATATGCTCATTCCCTGCATTATCAATGAAAGCAATGTTATGAAAAATACTATGTTAAAGATAATGTCAGAACAAGGTATTCCTGCCAAAACAGGATATGTTGCAAAGATAATAGGAACCGCACCACGCAATCCTACCCAAGAAATGAATGTTTGGGCTTTAAGTGGGATATCTTTAAATGGCGCAAGGCATGTGTATATGCTCAATGGACGCGCAATAAACATCATAAACAGACCAATAAGAAGTCCTGCAGGTGCTATTTTCATCATTTCTGTAGGATTTACCAAAAGACCCAATGAGAGGAACATTATCATCTGGAACAGCCAGGTAAGACTGTCCAGGAACTTGCTCATCTCATTTTTTAGGACTACTTTACTGTTTCCTACTACAAGTCCGCATATGTAAACTGCAAGATATCCGTTGCCTCCAACCATATCAGTAATGGCAAATACAATGAATACAACACTTAGCAGCATTACTGAGTATAGTGCGGTATTTGAGAATGATATCTTATTGAGTAGCCATACAATAAATTTGCCTATAGCAACGCTGATTAGGATTGCAAGGCCAAACTGCAGCATCAAATCCTTTATAATGTCCCAGCCGCTGACTACACCTGGATTCTGTATTACCTGAATTATAATGATGGTGAGCATGTATGCCATAGGATCGTTACTACCGCTCTCAAGCTCCAATAGTGGCTTTAAGTTGTATTTTAGCCTCATTTTCTGAGATCTCAGAATGCTGAACACCGAGGCTGAATCTGTAGAGGACATGGTAGCTGCCAAAAGGAATGATGCCATCAGTGATATTTCCATATTCATTCCGGCAAATCTTGATATGCCATAAATAAATGCACCCGTAAACATTGTTGTGATTACCAGTGCAACGGTAGAGAGCAATAGTCCTGGGGTAAGAATAGGCTTGATGTCTGCAATTTTTGTATCCATACCGCCTGTAAACAGAATGACACTCAATGATATCATACCTATAAACTGAGCACTGGTAGGGGAATTGAATTCAAGACCAAGTCCGTCGTTGCCAAAGAGCATACCAACCAACAGGAACAGCAACAATGTAGGAACTCCAAACCGGAATCCGGTCTTACTTATCAAAATACCTACAAAGACCATTACAGCCCCTAATAACAATATATTTCCAGATGTAAATACCATAAATAGCCTTAAATTTTTAAAACAACAAAGATACAATTTTTTAAGTTCAAATTTTGTCCCGACAAATCCTTTAATGGTCCTCTACAAATCATTATCTTTGCGTATTATCTTTATTTTATGAAAAAAATATTTACATTTTTTTTGATAATACTAATAGCTGAAACATCTCTTTTTGCCCAGTATCAGCCTGAACATAAATTTCATTCGGGAGGATTGGTTGTACCTGCAGTTTTAATTGGAACAGGTGTGTTAGGGTCTCAGATAGATGCTTTTAAAGAGATTGATTTTGGGTTGAGGGGAGATATGCATCATTTCCATCCTGGATTTGTCCTGGAGGATGTTGTGCAATATGCCCCTGTAGGTGCTATGTATGCTCTAAAGTTGTCGGGAGTAAGATCTTTTCACAGTTATTTGGATATGACAGTTTTAACGGTATCTTCATATTGTTTTACAGCATCTTCTGTGTGGGTACTCAAACAGGTTGTAGATGAGGCCAGACCAAATGGTAAGGATTTTGATTCATTTCCAAGTGGCCATTCTGCAGTTGCCTTTATGGGGGCTGAGTTGTTGCGTCTTGAGTATAAAGATGCCTCCAAATGGATAGGGTATGCAGGGTATGCTGCAGCTGTATATACATCATTGGCAAGAATTAAGCATTCTGAACACTGGTTGCCCGATGTACTTGCAGGGGCAGGAATTGGAATATTAGGGACAAGAGCGGCATATTGGCTTACTCCGGCAATTCAAAAATGCCTATTTGGCAAAATGACTGAGAAATTTAAAAATGGTCCTGCTTTTGCAGGTGTACCTTTCTATAACGGCTCAGTTAAAGGTATCTCCCTGGCAATGGTTTTCTAAAATGCAGCTAAAGAATTTTCTCATATCAAAAGGCGATCCTATCACACCGCAAATGCGGGGTGACATGCCGTTGTATTTTACTAATCCGTTCAGCTACACTCCACATCATCTGGTTGAGCAGGCTGCCCAAACTGTTATGCAGTATCTCAACAAAGCAGACAGCTATCTTAGATTTCTTTTAAATGAGGATGGCAAAATGTTTGGAGTACTTGTAGCTGAGTCTCCATCTGGTGAACTTGGTTTTCTTGCAGCATATTCGGGTGCACATGAAGAGTTGAGGGAGACTGGATATTTTGTCCCTCCAGTATATGATCTTCTTTCTCCCGACAGTTTTTATATGGAGGAAGAGTGCAAGATTATCATGTTGAACGACCTTATAAGGGATCTTGAGAATGACAGATATCTGTTTATTCATATTGAGGTAACTGAGCAGCTAAAGCAGTATCATCTTGAAGAGATTGCTAACCTTAAAAAGATATATTCAGAAGGAAAAGTGAAGAGGGACAGTAGGAGAGTAAAGATAATGGCTGAATTGGAGCTGCTTAGAACTTCTTCTGATGACGTACTGCCTAAAATTGCAGAACTTGAAAAAGAATTACAAGATATTATCAGAGAAAGCCAGTTTCAGAAGGCTCAGATTAAGAGGGCCGAGAACAAGATGAAGAAGGAGTTGGCAGAAAGGGATTCTATTCAGGCAGCTTCCTATGCAACAATAGAAAAATATAAGGCTCAGAGGAAGGAGATGTCGGGAGCATTGCAGCAGAGAATATTTAAGGAATTTTCATTTTTGAATGCTTTTGGAGAGAGGAAGACTTTGCTTGATATTTTTGGTGATGAGATACCTCCTGGAGGTTCTGGTGAATGTGCAGCACCACGCCTTTTGGAATATGCTTATTTGCATGGATACAAGCCTGTTGCAATGGGTGAATTCTGGTATGGTAGGGATAACAATAATCATCGAGAGGGGAATTTTTATCCTTCATGTAAAGGAAAATGCGGTCCAATTTTAAATTGGATGCTTCAGGGGTTGAGGTTAGAACCTGCAGAGTTCCATACACAATATGGAAAGGAACCTGTACCTGAAGATTTTTCATCCCTTGTGCTATATGAAGATGATTATCTTACTATAATAAATAAGCCTGCAGGAATGCTTGCAGCTCCGGGTAAAGATGAGTCTTTGCCATTTGTCTCTTGTGGGTTTAACGTACACAGGCTGGACATGCATACCTCAGGTGTGCTTGTATTGGCAAAGGATGAAGAGACTTTAAAGTTTATGCAGAGACTTTTTGAGATGAGAAAGGTGCATAAAAGTTATATTGCATGGCTGGATGGCACAGTTGACCAATCATCCAGCGGTGATTGCGTAGTTTGGACATCAGATAAAGGGGGGAAAATATCTATTCCATTATCGGCTGATTATAATAACCGACCTATGCAAATGGCAGATTTTGAGAATGGTAAAAGGGCCCTTACTGAGTTCAAAGTTCTGCAAATCAAAGGTGGTCGCACTCTTGTAGAGTTTAACCCTATAACTGGTAGAACACATCAGTTGCGACTTCATTCAGCACATCCCAGGGGACTCAATGCTCCAATTGTAGGAGACATTCTCTATGGTAAAATGGAGAGAAGACTGATGTTGCATGCCAGCAGTATTACTTTTGAACACCCTTATACAGGAGCTAAAGTACACGTATCTGCAGAACCTGTTGTGTGGCAGAAGTAATCTTTGCAGAGTTTGATACTTGCAATCCGGGTATACATATAATTTTTTCTGAAGCATCGCACAAAACATATACTCCGCTTTTGTGCAGATGCTCGAACTTTATATCTGAAAGATAATCGGTTACTTTTTTGCTTCCACGCAGTCCAAGAGGAGAAAAACGGTCTCCAGGTTCAACCGGGCGGCAACTTAGAGGCATCTGAACTTTATCTGCATCCATATAGAGTGTGGTGCAAATCTCTTCAGTAATGTCTTTCATGGTTCTCCAACTCTCTTTTGGAATAACTTGAGTATCTATCTTAAGTGGTTCTGCATTTGCAATGTTCAAATAGAATTTCAGAAGTCCACGCTCCTTTACGGCAATTATCTCTCCATTGGCTGAGAGAAATTTTTTTGGGCCATTATCTTCCTTTAATGAGTCTGTAATATTCCCGATGATTGCAGGAGAGAATCCCAGAGGATATGCAATCTCATATACCCAAAATTCCCATTCTGCTTCTGCCAAAAGCTGTTCCAATTCTACTATGCACACAAGAAGAGAGTATCTTTTGCCATCTTCACTGGTACTGGCCATATTCATTCTCAGGTTAAGGCTGCAAAAAACAGATGAAAATTTGCTATCCATCAATTGGTCTACAGTTTCAAACCAATTACATAATTGGGAACACTTCTCCTCTATATGCTTTTGAAGTATATTTCCAGCTTGTTGGAAGTGTTTGATATTCTTGTTGAAAGTTGATATTACAGATGGATTTATCCTTGCCAGTTGTGGAAATACCTCATTCCTTATTCTGTTACGTGAAAAATCACTGCACAAATTAGAACTGTCAACCCTATATGGAACCTTAAATTTAAGGGCATATTTTTCAATCTGAGCCCTGCTGTATTCCATTAAAGGTCTTATGATATATTGAGTTCCTTCTTCTTCCAACAATACTTTCTCCCTGATTCCACCTATTCCGTCAATTCCGCATCCACGTGTAAGGTTGAGCAGTAGTGTCTCTGCATTATCATTGGCATTGTGGGCAATAGCCAGATAATTGTAACCATGCTCTTTCATAAGGGTATAGAACCAGTTGTAACGGAGATCACGGGCAGCCATTTCAATTGAGATTTTCTCTTTTGCAGCATACTCTTCTGTAGGGAAACTTGCTGTGTGCAGAGTTATATTGTTCTCCTTGCACCATTGTGTTACCATTTGAGTATCCTGGTCGCTCTCTTGGCCACGGAGGTTGAAGTTTACGTGAGCAACTGCAATGGTAAGGTCCAATTGACAATGGATAAGGGCATCCAACATACACATAGAATCCATTCCTCCGCTTACTGCAGCAAGGATTGAATCTCCATAATCTATCCCCATTTCCAATAGTCGCTTCTTAAACCCGTACCTGAACATCTTCCGTGTGATTTTCTACAAATTTATATTATTTTTGTATAAAACACTTTACTGATGAAAAAGAAACTTCTAAAACTTCTATTGATACCAATTGCTTTAATAATGGCAAACTGTTCTAAGGATTCATATATCGAACCCCCTCAAGAGGATGAGACAGAAGAAGATGTACCGTATGTTCCTTCTCCGCTTGTTGCAGGAAGGGCAGTAATAGCATACGTTACCTATTACGGGACTGGTTTGCCAAATCCTGAACTCTGTACTCACATAAATTATGCTTTTGCAGAATTATATGTAAAAAATGGAAAGTATACTGGTTTTAAACTTCAGGGAAAGGAGTCAAGATTCAATAGTGTAGTTGCTCTTAAAAAGAAATATCCTCATTTGAAGATTCTTTTGTCCTTTACCAATGGAGTTTCCAATTCAGATAATGCTCCAGGAGAGGGCTTTTCTGTTCTGTCTGCCAGTGAGCAGATGAGAAAAGAGTTTGCTCAGGATTGTCTGGAATTTTGTAAAGAGAAGGGTATTGACGGTATTGATATTGATTGGGAGTACCCAGGCCTTGGATGGAGCAGTCAGGCTTGTGATCCCGCCAATGATACCAAAAATCACGTATTGTTGATGAAACAGTTGAGGGAGACACTTGGAGACAAATATCTGCTTACTTATGCAGGGTATGTAAGAGATAAGGCTCCAATAGAGGGGGGATATAAGTTTATGGATATCAAAGCGCTTGATGGAATTGTTGATTACGTGAATCTTATGACCTACGATTTTGATTCAGGCAAATATCCCCATAATGGAATGCAGGCTTCGTCTGCCTATTGGGATATTTACAGAACATACAATGCATATAAAAATGCAGGTGCAACTATCTCAAAACTTGTTTTAGGTATTCCATTTTATGGAAGAATCTCGTTCTCTTCAAGTCCAGGTGCGTGGACATACAAGAAAATTATAACTCTAGGCCCTGAGTATTCAATTGACAATTGGGATGATACCGCAAAAGTTCCTTATGTAATCTATAATAATGCAAAATATTGCTATTATGATAACCCTAGGAGTATTGCATATAAATCTAATTGGGCCCTTGGTAAAGGTTTTTATGGACTTATGTACTGGGAGAATGATCAGGATGATGACAATTATACCCTTAGAAAAGCTGTCTGGGAAGGGGTGATGGGGTACAAATAAAATAAAAAAGCCTTCAGAGATTCTCTGAAGGCTTTTTTTGTGATCCGCCTGGGGCTCGAACCCAGGACCCCAACATTAAAAGTGTTGTGCTCTACCTGCTGAGCTAGCGAATCATCCCGTTTTGGGACTGCAAATATAGATATAAATTATCAAAATCCAAATTTATTTGTTTAAAAATCGTTTATAAGAGGCATTTTAAACGATATTTTTTAATTTTGGTGCATGAAAAGTTTATTTAAGAGTGGCTTTAGAAGTTTTTTGGAATCTTCGTATATAGATTTTGTAGAATATGGAAATAACTTTATTTTTCCAGATTACAATTTCTCTGTAGAGTTGATTCCCAAACCCGCTCCTGATGCAGTACAATGCAAGGCTGAGCATCTGCTCTGTGAAACAGATATGGGAGACAAAGTGACACTTTATGAAGACAGATGGTGGGCATCTCCTGATATTGTGCAAGAGAGGATTTTGGCCAGGCTGGAGCGTTTCAGAAGTGTTTTTGCAAGGAAATGCAGAGTGCTGTCGGGAAGAGGTAACGCTTCAATGCCTGATATTGTGAATGAGTTTTTACATAAACATCATACATATTCCAGTGCTAAATGCAGGTATAGATATGCTTTGGAGTTTGAGGGTGAGATAGTTGCAGTTGCCACTTTCTCTCAAGGCAGACCTATGGTGCGTAAAATTGACAATATGTTGCTCAATGTGCCAAAGGAGGAGCAGGAAAATTCCCAAATCCTTATTTTTGATTCGTATGAGTGGATAAGATATGCTTCTCTTCCCGGAGTGAGGGTGGTAGGAGGGATGGGGCGACTGCTCAATGCCTTTATTGAGGAGCGTTTTACTAGAATACCCCCCGGTACCCCACTTGAGGTGATGACTTACTCAGACACCGAATGGGGTAACGGGGATGTGTATCTTAAACTTGGATTCAAATATGCCGGAGAGCGCCCTCCTGTTGAGTATCATGTGCATAAAGATACATATGTAAGATATCAGCAGAGGCTGTACGAGAAAGAATTGGCTGCAGGTGCTTCTCCCGATGATTTTTATACAATATCAAATCTCGGAAGCAAGAAGTTCCTGTATCAGATTTTATAATACATATCTCTTTAAAACCTATAGAGACACTGTACCTCCCGGCTTTATCTCTCCACTTATAATTTTTTCTGCTAGAGGATCTTCAATATACTTTTGTATAGCTCGTTTAAGCGGTCTTGCACCATACTGTGGGTCGTATCCAGCTTCTGCAACAAATTTCTTTGTTTTTTTGCTTAGCTTTAAACTGTAACCTGCCTGAGCCACCCTATTATACAACTCCTTAAGCTCTATTTCTATAATCTTTTCTATATCTTCCTTAGATAGGGAGTTGAATAAAATCTGCTCATCAAGCCGGTTCAGGAACTCCGGTGTAAAGGTTTTCTTTATAGCCTTCTCAATTATGGCGCGGCTGTTGGCTGCTGTATCCCTTTTTGTAGAGTTGGCAAATCCCAATCCCTTACCAAATTCCTTAAGTTCTTTGGTTCCAATATTTGATGTAAGGATGAGTACTGTATTACGGAAGTCTATATGACGGCCGTTACTGTCGGTAAGTCTTCCTTCGTCAAGTACCTGCAGCAGCAGGTTGAAGATATCGGGGTGGGCTTTCTCAATCTCATCCAACAGAACTACGGAGTATGGCTTGCGTCTTACTCTTTCGCTTAGCTGTCCCCCTTCGTTATATCCCACATAGCCTGGAGGGGCTCCAATAAGGCGGCTTACAGCATGTTTCTCCATATACTCGCTCATGTCTATACGGATAATGCTGTCGGGAGAATCAAACATATACTGTGCAAGAACTTTTGCAAGCTGGGTTTTTCCAACCCCTGTAGGCCCAAGGAACAGGAAGGTTCCAATAGGTTTATTAGGGTCTTTCAAACCTGCTCTATTGCGCTGTATAGCACGTGTAACTGTTTCAACAGCTTCATCTTGCCCAATTATTTTCTCCTTTATGGTTTTTCCCATTGAAGCAAGTTTGTTACCCTCACTTTGGGCTATCTTGCTTACAGGGATGTTGGTTGCCATACTTACTACTTGAGCTATATCTTCAGCGGTTACCTGTGCAGGTGATGCAGACTGTTTTTTCTGCCATTTTTCCCTCTCAACTTCAAGTTCTGCACGTTTTAGTTTCTCAATATCCCTGTATATTGCAGCTTTCTCAAAATCGGAATCAGCTACCGCATCCTGCTTCTCTGCAACAACTATTTCAATAGCTTTTTCAAGTGTCTGTATTTTCTTAGAAACTTTAATGTTTTTCAGATGTACACGGCTACCTGCCTCGTCCATAATGTCAATAGCCTTATCTGGCAGGCAACGGTCTGTTATATATCTTTGGCTCAATGAAATACAGGATTTGAGAGCTTCATCTGAATATATAACGTTATGGTGCTTCTGATAGCGTTCTTTTATATTCTCAAGTATTCCTAAAGTTTCATTATAATTAGTAGCCTCTACTATAACTTTCTGGAATCTCCTTTCAAGAGCTCCGTCCTTCTCAATGAACTGACGGAATTCGTCAAGGGTAGTGGCTCCAATACACTGGATTTCTCCACGAGCCAATGCCGGTTTGAGCATATTTGCGGCGTCCAGTGATCCGGCTGCACCACCTGCTCCTACAAGGGTATGCATCTCATCAATGAAGAGGATTATGTTTGGATTTTTGCTCAGTTCATTAAGGATTGCTTTCATTCTCTCCTCAAACTGTCCACGGTATTTGGTACCTGCTACAATCGATCCTATATCCAGTGAGACAACCCTTTTGTCAAGCAGAACCCTTGAAACGTTCTTTTTTGAAATTCTTATTGCAAGTCCTTCTGCAATAGCAGATTTACCTACTCCTGGCTCACCTATTAGCACCGGATTGTTTTTCTTTCTCCTGCCAAGTATCTGTGCGAGTCTTTCAATCTCCTTTTCCCTTCCTACAACCGGGTCGAGTTTGTCTTCAAGGGCAGCTTTTGTAAGGTCATATCCAAAACTGTCCAATACAGGAGTTTTTCCCCCTTGTGTCCCTTTTTTTGCCTCAATTTTTACAGGTGCAGTTTTCTTTTTTTCTTCCCGACGGTTTTCCATCACCTCATCCTCATCATCTCCAATATGAGAAGCATCCGTATTGGGAGAATTGTCGGGAAGAGAATTGTATTTTCCTTCCCCTTCATCCTGAAGATTCTCTTCTGATGCAATGAGATTCCTCACTTTGTCGTATGTAATCTCCTGTTGTTCCAGATACTGTACTGCATTGCCATCCTGTGCTCTCAATATTGCCAGAAACAAATGGGTGGAATCAGGTTTTACTGAGTGTAGTGAGCGTGCTTCAAGGACCATTATTTTAAGGGCATTCTCGCTTGCTTTAGAGAGAGAAAGGGTATTTTCCTTTTCAAATGGGACAGGCTCCTTTGCCCTTACTGCATCCTCCAGATAAGCCTTGAGTTCTGCGGTATTTACACCCAATTGTACAAGTGTCTCTACAGTAGAGTTATCGTTATGTCTTATAATGCCAAGGATCAGATGGTCTGTGGAAACTGTATAATTTCCAAGTCTCATAGCTTCCTCTTTGGCAAAAGTTAGTATATCGTTAAGTTCGTTGCTAAGTTGTAATTGCATCATCTTAAAATTTGCGCTAATTTAAGTAAATTTGTTTGCGTTCCTTTAGCAAATCAAAAAAAATACGTAAATTTGTATGTTTTTACCGTACGTGTGTACGGCTCTGTTAAATTAACAAAAATTTATGGAAATAGACGAGACACAAGGCAGGATACATCAGATTAACATTGAGGATCAGATGAAGAGCGCTTACATTGATTATTCAATGTCTGTAATTGTATCCAGGGCACTTCCAGATGTGAGAGACGGTTTAAAACCTGTGCACAGGAGGGTTCTGTATGGAATGAGTGAATTGGGACTTACATCGGGAGGACAATACAAGAAATCTGCCCGTATTGTAGGAGAGGTTTTGGGTAAGTACCATCCACACGGAGACTCAAGTGTGTACGATGCAATGGTTAGGTTGGCCCAGAACTGGAGCATGAGATATATGCTAGTGCAGGGTCAGGGTAATTTCGGATCAATAGATGGAGATTCTGCTGCGGCAATGCGTTATACTGAGGCACGATTCAATGCCATGGCAGAGGAGGTTCTTCTTGATCTTGACAAGAATACCGTAGATTTCAGAAATAACTTTGATGATACCCTACAGGAACCTGTAGTTCTTCCTGCAAAGGCTCCGCTGCTTCTTTTGAACGGAGCATCAGGAATCGCTGTAGGTATGGCTACCAATATGGCACCTCACAATCTTAATGAGATATGTGATGCCATAATTGCATACATCGATGACAATGACATTACTGTAGATGGCCTTCTTGAGCACGTTAAAGGTCCGGATTTCCCTACAGGTGGAATTATCCAGGGATATCAGGGTATAAGAGATGCATTTGAGACAGGTAGAGGTAGAATTGTAGTAAGGGCCAAGACCGATATTGAGGTAAGTGAGAACGGTCGTGAGACCATTGTGGTTACCGAGATCCCTTACATGGTTAACAAGAGAGAGCTTATTGAGAAGATTGCTGAGCTTGTTGAGGATAAAAAGATTGAAGGTATCGCTTACGTGAACGATGAGAGTGACCGTAACGGTATGCGTATAGTAATCAAGCTTAAAATGGGTGCTGTTGCAAATGTTGTCTTGAATACATTGTTCAAGTATACAGCCCTTCAGAGCAGTTTCTCGGTAAATAATATTGCCCTTGTAGATGGCAGACCAAGATTGCTTAATCTTAAACAGCTTATCAAATACTATGTACGTCACAGACACGAGGTTGTTGTGCGCCGTGCGCAGTTTGAGTTGAATAAAGCAGAGGCGAGGGCCCATATTCTTGAGGGATTGCTTAAGGCTCTTGATGTACTTGATGAGGTAATAGCAATCATTAGAGGATCAAAGACTGTTGATGATGCCAAACAGGGCTTGATTGAAAGATTCCAGTTCAGCGATGCTCAGGCTGCAGCAATTGTTGAGATGAGACTTCGTCAGCTTACCGGTCTGGAGAAAGAGAAGCTTCAGAACGAGTATAATGACCTTATGAAACTTATCAACCATCTTAAAGAGGTTCTTGCTAGTATAGAGCTTCAGATGGGCATTATAAAAGATGAGCTTAGGGCGCTTAAAGCTAAATTCGGTGATGATAGAAGGACTGAGATTGTCCCTTCTGCAGACGAGTTTAATCCTGAGGATTTCTATCCGGATGAGGATGTTGTCATTACCATTTCTCATTTGGGATACATTAAGAGAACTCCACTTAATGAGTACAGACTTCAGAACAGGGGTGGAGTAGGAGCCAAAGGCAGCACAACCAGGGAGGAGGACTTTATTGAGCATATTTATGTTGCAAATATGCACAGTACAATGATGTTCTT
>JAZLBB010000037.1:0-1997 GCA_045613465.1 Candidatus Egerieisoma sp. | reverse complement strand
ATTTATTATTGTAGGCCTTATGGGTATCGCATTCATGGGCTTCATGGGTATTCAGCTATAATCACTAAAAAGGTAAAAAGATATGACACAAATTATTGTAATTTCAGTAGTAGCCTTTTTGGTGGTAACCCTATTGCTTGTGGGTCTATTGCTATTTGCAAAGGCTAAACTTACCCCTAGCGGTACAGTAAAAATCAACATCAACAATGGTTCAAAAATATTGGAGGTAGCTCCTGGAGGATCATTGCTTGGAACACTTGGAAACGAAAAAATCTTCCTTCCTTCCGCTTGTGGTGGTAAAGGAAGCTGCGGTCAGTGCAAATGCCGTGTAATGGAGGGTGGTGGAACTATCCTTCCTACAGAGGTAGGTTTCTTCAACAGAAAACAGATCCTTAACAACTGGAGACTTGGTTGCCAGGTTAAAGTTAAAGAGGATATGGCTATTGAGGTACCAGAGAGCGCATTGAGCGTTAAGAAATGGGAGTGCGAGGTTATTTCAAACAATAACGTTGCAACCTTCATCAAGGAGTTCTGCGTTAAGATTCCAGATGGAGAGACCCTTAACTACCGTTCTGGCGGTTACATTCAGGTAGACGTACCAGCAATTACCGTAGATTACAAAGATATTGACGTAGATCCTCAGTTCCGTGAAGATTGGGAGAAGATGGGTGTATACAACCTTAAGATGGTTAACCCTACCCCTACCCTAAGAGCTTACTCAATGGCTACATACCCTGCAGAGGGCAATATCATCAAGTTGAACGTACGTATTGCTACCCCTCCATTCGACAGAGTGAAAGGCGGCTTTGCAGACGTTAACCCTGGTATCTGCTCATCATACATCTACTCATTGAAACCTGGCGACAAGGTAACTATCTCAGGTCCTTACGGTGAGTTCTTCGTTCCAGACAACTGTCCGGATGATCAGGAGTTTGTATTCATTGGTGGTGGTGCCGGTATGGCTCCAATGCGTTCTCACATCATGCACCTGTTCAAGACAGAGAAGACCAACAGAAAAGTCAACTTCTTCTACGGTGCACGTAGCTTGAAAGAGGCATTCTACCTTGAGGACTACGCTCAGATTGAGAAAGAGTTCCCTAACTTCAAGTTCCACTTGGCACTTGACAGACCAGATCCAGAGGCTGACAAAGCTGGTGTACCTTACGTAGCAGGCTTCGTACACAATGTCCTTTACGAGACTTACTTGAAAAACCACGAGGCTCCAGAGGATATCCTTTACTTGATGTGCGGACCTCCAATGATGGCCCAGTCGGTAGTAAACCTATTGGACAGCCTTGGAGTTCCTTCAGAGAACATCCTGTTTGACAACTTCGGCGGTTAATTCACTGCTGCCGTTATAATACGAAACGCCTTCCCAGCTGGGAGGGCGTTTTTTTTGGGCTGTAGGCGGTCAGTATTTCCTCTTCTGCGCAGGATTTGGTCTCTACTTCTGCGCGGAAGTTGCTACAGGAAGCTTCTGAGCAGAAAAAGGGTATTATTTCTGCGCGGAAGTTGTTTTTTGGTGCTTCCAAGCACAATTTGGACTCTGTTTCTGCTCGGAGGTTGCTACAAGAAGCTTCTGAGCAGAAAAAGAGTATTATTTCTGCGCAGAAGTTGATTTTTGGTGCTTCCAAGCACAATTTGGCCTCTGTTTCTGCGCGGAAGTTGCTACAGGAAGCTTCTGAGCAGGAAAAGGGTATTGTTTCTGCGCAGATATCGTTTTGCGTCAAAGGTAAGGGAGAGGTTTTACAGGTTTGGGCAAAAAGGAAAGAATTTCCATAAAATATGTTATTTTTGCATAAACCAGAAAACAATAAAAACACAAAAAATATGAAACTGAACCATCTATTTACAACCCTTCTTGTATGTGGAGCTGCTGTAACTGCAACTGCACAGAACTTGGGCGAGCAGGAGCTTGGCCAGCTTAAGGGAAGCTTTGTTAAGGATGCACACACTACAGCTGTGCAGAATGTCCTTTTGGGAGACAACAATATTAA
>JAZLBB010000036.1:0-9710 GCA_045613465.1 Candidatus Egerieisoma sp. | reverse complement strand
GAGTTCCTCAAGAATGAACTTCCTGCAGTGGTGAAGAAGATGAAGCTGCTGGGAATACCTCTTGAGGTGTTGAAGGAGATGTAATGTAAAGAAAAGTGCCCATTAGGACGTCGTCCCAATGGACAAACCCCACAAAAAAGGTCAACCTTGCGGTTGGCCTTCATATTGCTTTCAAATGACAGGTGTAATTAGTCCAACCAGCCAGCCTCTTTGGCGATAGGGTCAAGTTTCTCAACCATTTTCCAGCGGCTGTGGTCGTATCTGTTCTCAAATACTAGCATAAGAACCTCTTTCTCTGGGAAGCGGCCTGCGTAGATCTGGAATCCGCCGTTGTCACCAGTGTGGTATACTTTTCTTGGCATGCCAGGATTGTCCTCAATGAACCAGCCGTAACCGTATGATGTGTTAGGTCTGTTCTGGTATGAGCTGAATGTGCTGCCGGTGATTTTGGTTACAGGACCGTGAGCCTCTGCAGTCATTGCAGGAGTCATGAAAAGGTTGTTTCTCAATGCTTTCTCCCACTGAACGAACTCGTGAGTAGAGGTGTAGATACCGCCGTCAGCTTTGGTTGCAAAGAAAGTCTCCTCGCCGTAGTCGTACTGGCGGAACTGTTTTGTCTCTGCTGGAGCGTTGTCATCCTCGGTTACATATCCGTGAGCCATTCTAGGGATCTCTCTGTCTGCCTGGAAGTATAGAGTCTCCTCCATGCCTGCAGGGGTAAAGATCATCTCTCTCATATACTGCTCAAATGGCATTCCGCTTGCAGCCTCAATCATAATGTATAGAAGCTGGAAGGTAGGGTTCATGTACTCGTACTCTGTACCAGGGGTAAAGTTCAACTCTTTTAGGTCTTTCATGTACTGCAATGACTCCATGTCAGTTGCGGTTAGCATGAAGTTGCGGTCGGTACGTGGACGGCTGTCGGGAATACCTGAAGAGTGAGCCATAAGGTCTTTTACAGTGATGTCAGTGAAAGGTTTTTTCTTTTTAGGAAGGAATTTGTTTACGCTTGGGTGAACATCGTAGATGCTCTTGTAGATGTCAAGTTTGCCCTCCTCATGAAGCTTCATGATTGCCACTGCGGTGAACTGTTTTGATACAGATGCAATGTTGAAGAAAGTGTTGCCATCAATTTTAGTGTTAAGCTCTGTGTCTGCGATACCCCAGCTGTTCTCGTAAAGGATAGAGTCACCTTTCATGATAAGTACTGTACCACCTGGATTTGGCTGTGGAGAGTATCTTTCAGTAAATAGAGAGTCCAGTTTTGCTACTGCAATCTCATCCTTGGTAGGAGCGGGGCTTGAACAAGAAATCATAGTTCCCATAGTTGTTGCGGCTGCAATGGTGCATGCCATAGTTTTTAAGTTCATAGTGTATTATTTGATTAGTTGTAATCTAAGCATGTTCAGAGCGTTAGCTGCAAAACGCTCAATATTTATATTGCGTCTGGTGCTGTTAAAAGCAAATTTTTTGCTGGTAATACCTTCTGGTGTTGCAACAGCTATCCAGATTGTCCCGACAGGTTTTTCAACTGTTCCTCCACTTGGACCTGCTATGCCTGTTGTAGCTATTGCGTAGTCTGTTCCAAGAACTTTTTTAGCACCAGTTGCCATTTGCTCTACACACTCCTGGCTCACGGCTCCGCAGGTGTCAAGAACCTCTTGTGATACCCCCAGAATGTTCATTTTTATCGAGTTGTCGTACGATACAACGCCACCGTAGAAATACTCAGAAGCCCCTGGAAGTGATGTGAACAATGATGCAAGGAATCCACCTGTGCAAGATTCAGCAACACCCACAGTCATACCTCTTTCTTTTAGAGTTTTCCCGATAGTTTCCTGAAGGGATGTTTCACCTTCCCCATATACGGCATCTCCCAACATCTGCTTCAGCTTGGTTTCGTTTTCAGATAGTTCCTGTTTGCCGGTTTGCTCATCTACACCATATATGGATAATCTGAGGCGTACGCCAAGTAGTGGACTTGGCAGGTATGCCAAATGTAGATTGTCGGGAAGATAATCTTCCCATTCCTCTATTTGTTGTGCCAAAGTAGATTCAGGTATGCCAAATGTGCAGATTGTTTTGTGGAAGATTTTCTGCAGTTGGAAGTGGCTTTTTATTGAGTCCAATACTTTGGGAATTGCTGCCTCTGCTTCAAAAGGAACACCTGGAAGTGAGTAAATTACAGCTTTATGGCCATATTTTTCCTCTGCAATTTCAAATTCCATGCAAGGTGCAGTACCTATTTCATTAGGGATGACTTTACAACTGTCTGGAACCGATGCTTGGCCTCTGTTAAGATCACTCAGTGGAACCATTCCTCGTGCAGACAGTATACGGGTTATAATTTCCAACTGCTCCTGGTTCTCCACATATCCCGTTGCGCCGGTAAGCGTACCAAGAGTTTTCTTTGTAATGTCATCTTTGGTAGGGCCCAAGCCACCTGTAATTACTACTATATTGCTGCTTTTAAGGGCACTTCCAACGGTATTTGTTATATCCTGCTCGGTATCTGAGGTAGATACCATAGAAATAACCTTAACTCCAATGGAATTAAGAGCCGTTGATATTTTTGAGGAATTTGTGTCTACAATCTGACCAATCAGTATCTCATCACCGATTGTACATATAGTTGCTGTTACCATCTTTTACAGATTCTTTGCAAGATACTTGTTGATGTCTTTTACAAAGCCAGGACCATTGTAAATAAAGCCTGAATATATCTGAACCAATGAAGCACCGGCCTGTAGCATCTGATGTGCCTGCTGTGGAGTCATGATGCCACCAACAGCAATAATTGGAAGCTGTCCTTCAGTCTTTTTGTGGATATATTTAACCCTTTCAAGGCTTTTCTCAAATAGAGGTGCACCACTCAAACCGCCATTACCAATTGCCTCAACCTCTTCTGTGCTGGTTTTAAGACCTTCTCTGCTTTGTGTGGTGTTGGTTGCAATAACACCATCCAAACCTGAAACAAGGACAAGGTCTATAATTTCGTCCAATTGGCTCTCAGGAATATCTGGAGAGACTTTTAGAAGGATTGGACGATAATCATCATAGTATCTTCTTAGGGTAAGTAGACGGTCGATAATCTCAGAAAGAAATCCTATATCCTGTAACTTGCACAAATTCTTCACATTAGGGCAAGATACATTAAGGGCAAAGTAATCAACAAAATCATATAGTATTGCAAATGATTTCTCAAGATCTTTTGGAGCTTCCTCGTTGGATGATGCAGTACATTTGCTCAAGCTGGCACCAATGACACATTTTGGGTGGTGTTTTTTAAGGTACTCAACTGTATATTTTACTCCGTTATTGTTGATTCCAAAACGATTAATGATTGCTTTATCTTTTGGCAGTCTGAAACATCTTGGCTTGGCATTGCCTGGTTGAGGAACTGGTGTTATTGAACCTATCTCCACAAAACTGAAGCCGAGGCTGGAAAGTTCGTTATAGCAGTTTCCGTTTTTATCAAAACCGGCTGCAAGACCTACTGGGTTTTTGAATTTTATGCCAAATACCTCTCTTTCTAGTTTGGGGTTCTTGTAACTGAAGATACTTCTTAGTATCCATCCCATTCCAGGAATCATGTGTACCCCCTTAAAAAGTTTAACAGTTAAATTGTGTGCCTGCTCACAATTAAGCAGGAAAAAAATGATAGGTCTTATAAACTTGTACATATTATATATAATAAGGTGTCAATCTGATAAAACACAAAATTAACACAAATTATCTAATATGGGGAAACAACTCCTCAAAACTTCCGTCATTGTAGAACACAATAACCCTTTTTATCCTCTTCTTTTTGCCATCATGTGGCTTTGTTTGAGCTTTTACGCCATTCTCAGAGGGTTGAGAAGTGTTAAAATCAGGTGTAATATTCTCAATATCAGCTATATTACTGTTTTCAGGCACTACTTCATCCTTGTCTGCTTCTGGATAAATATCTTCAAAATTATCCATGATTGGTAAATCTTCCGGTTGTTGGGCTCCAAAAGGGGCAGTTCTGTAAGGTGAACTGGCAAGTTGAGAGGCACCAACGGAAGAGTTGCCTGATTGGCTACTCTCACATGGGGAGACTCCGTATGATTGGCCGTTGTGAACAGAGTTGTAAAGTTGGGAAGAATCTGCATGACGGCCTTGAGAAAATGATCCATTTTGAGAGGGTGGGAGAGTGCCGGAAATAATTACACTCTCGTGGGGATCTCTATATGCTTTACCCCTTCCTGTCATTAACCAATCCGCATTGATATGGGGGAATTTCATGAGGATCCTGTTAAGGAAGTCATAGCTTGGTTTGTTCCTGCCTGACAATATATGTGATAGCCCCGAACGCTGTATACCCAGCATATCTGCCAATCGGGCAGGAGTGAGGTTTTCTAGCTCTAAAAATTGCTGTAAACGGGTATTCATAAATGTAAAACTTATCCGATACAAATGTAAGCAAAAATTTTTACAAAAATAAAAAATGCAGTAAAGTTACTTTTGTAGCCAAAAATTACAAAAGTAACCTAGGCATACATGTAGAGCGTTTTAGGGTGAAATGGGTATTACTTTAACAAATGCAATATATAAGCATATGTAACCATCTGGGAAACAATGCTATAAGATTATCAAAAAGTGTTTATACGGGATATTTTGGCGTATTTTTAGGGTTTTGTATGAATTATAATTAAAACATAACTTTATATAAACTATATAAATAGTTGAAATCAAGACAAATAAGAAAATAGATAAGTATGAATAATTTTCCGTTATAGCTCTAAGTTTACAACTTTTATATATGTTGATATGTTTACAAGTGTGATTACAAATAACCAACAGGTAGGTTTAATTATGTAAATTACAAATGTGAACAAAAACTCAAATTTCAATTATTTTTACTTTGAGGTACATTTATATACCTTTGTACAAAATAATTGATTGTGGAGCCTAAAATTAAGATTCAGGATTTTTCCTATAATTTGCCTCAAGAGAGGATAGCAAAGTACCCTTTGGAGTGTAGAGACGCATCAAAGCTTCTTATATATAATAATGGTAAAAATGGAGAAATTGAGGAGAGTTTCTTTTTTACACTCTCTTCTTATATTCCCGACAAATCACTAATGGTTTTCAATAATACTAAGGTTGTTCCTGCAAGACTTTTTTTCAGGAAAGAGACAGGTGCAGTTATTGAAATTTTTTGTTTGGAGCCAGTTCAACCTGCTGATTATGCCCAATGTTTTGCCTCAAATGAGAGCTGTAATTGGAATGTTGTGATTGGAAATGCAAAAAAATGGAAGGGCGGAGAGGTATATTTGATGCTTGAGAATGCGTCCGAAGAGGCAAAAAGGCTCAATTTAAGGGCAGAATTGTTGTTAAAAGGAGATAATAATGGCTCTATAGTCAAATTTAAATGGGATACTGGGTGTTCATTTTCTGAGGTTTTGGATATTTGTGGTAGAATTCCTATCCCACCATACCTTAATAGAGATACTGAGGCGCTCGATTATGAGAGGTATCAGACTTTATATGCAAGAATTAAGGGATCTGTTGCGGCTCCTACTGCAGGTTTGCATTTTACGGAGAAAGTTTTCAATGAATTGGATGCTAAAGGAATAGAAAGGGAAAATGTTTGTTTGCACGTTGGTGCAGGTACATTTGTTCCCGTTAAAAGTGAGTATATTTCGGATCATAAGATGCATACAGAGCCTTTTGAGGTAACTAAATCCTTCTTGCAAAAGCTTTGTGCATTGGATTCTCAGCAGAAAGTAGTGGCTGTGGGAACTACTTCTACCAGAACATTGGAGTCATTGTATTTTATAGGTGTACAATGTATTGAGAATGGCAAACCTGGTGCTGTGGAGCAATGGGAACCATATAGGAAAGAGTACCTGTACACTATGAAGGAAGCTATTGGCGCTATTGTGAAGTATCTTGATGATAATAATTTGGATAAACTTATAGCCAGAACAGGAATTATTATAGTTCCTTCGTATAAATTTAGGGTAGTGGATATGCTTGTTACCAACTTCCATCAACCGCAGAGTACCTTATTATTGCTGATTTCGGCATTTATAGGTGGGGATGACTGGAAGAGGATTTACAATTATGCACTTGATAATGGTTTCCGTTTTCTCAGTTATGGGGACAGTTCCCTGTTAGTGAGAGGTAATTAAACAGTTGCATACCCCATCCAGCCATAAATGGTCCACTGCCAATTAGTTGAGGTTCAATATTATATATCTGCTGTTTGAAAGTATTTATATAATTAGGATTTTCAGGCATTATCTTGTGCAGCAATAACATGTTTTCTGCCATAATTGAGTTTGATGATAGGGTATTGTAATCTATTACAGGTGCTCTTTTTACCGGTATTCTAGGCTTTTCTTGAGATGTTTTACTGAACATTCCTGTATCGCTGATATAATAGTTTACAAATATGTATTCAGAATATGTTTTTGCTAATGAAAGATATTTTGGTTCTTTGGTAAGAATATATAGTTGAAGAATGCTGTTTAAGAAAAGAGAGTAATCGTATAAGTCTGATACAGAATACTCTACATTGGTTGTAGAGATGTATTTGTATAATTTGATCTTGCCGTTTTTCTGTATTTTAAGGATATTCTCTACAATCTGGGCAGCCAGTGTAAGGTATCTTTTACCGTTGCGTGGAGATGCAGCTGCCATAGAACATAACGCTGTAGCTACTTTACAGTTGTATCCGGTTATTATTCTTTTGTCATATATGATGCTTCCAATGCGACGTTTGCGTATTGCCTTTAGAGCCTCCAATTCGTCATAGGTGATTTCCCAGTATTTTCTGGTGTTGGATATTGTCTGCATAAAATTTTCATTCTCCTGCAGGCTCATCCCTAATGAGGTGGATATTTCTCTCCACCTGAGAGGAAACATCTCTTTCAATTCTTTAAGTGAGTATTTGTAATAGTCCGATTCTGAGGCTGTTCCTTTAAGTGTGATATATGTGATATATCCTCTTCCATCTATCCTCATTGAGCTGTGGAGAAACTCAGCAATTCTTTCTGCAGCCTCTTTGTATATTCGCTTTTTAAAGTGCCGGTATGCAGTTGTATACAATATTATTGCATTGGCATTTTCGTAAATTATCTTTTCATATGAGGGATTCTGTAGAGAATAATTGTCTGCCTGTCTGAATAAGCCTCCCTCAATTGGGTCAAACATGGGGGAATAGTAGATATGTTGCAATGTTTCATCTATATCATTGAGGTATTCAGTTATTTGATAGTGATGAGCGTATTCTAGAATTACCGCAAGGTTCCTTGCAGCTAAGGTGTAAGGAATTCTTCTGTATTTGTTTGTCTTATCCAAAAATCTCGATGCCCAGCTCCTTATGTACGCATGGAGTAATTTGGGGGAGATATTTTTCTCCTCTTCCTTTTTGGTTACTATTCCCGACAGTTTTAGTCTTTGTGTGAGATATTGTCCTGCTAATTCGAGTTTTTCTCTTTTGTGGACAAAAGAAATGAGTATGTTTTGTGCTATTCTCAATAAATCGTCGGGAAGAAGGCTAGAGAATGATGTTACCGGTTTGATTCCTGGTAGGGAGAATATATTTATGTGTTCACTGATTTTCTGCTCATTTATAAGCAGTAGATCCATTCCAATAAGGTATGCTTCAGGAACATCCTCTGTGTCTAGAGCTATGCATATGAAATTATCCTGGAGTATTTTTATTACTTCAGGTGTATTGAATAGGGCAAAAGCCTGGTTGCGGGCCTCTATGTTGGCAATGTTCCCTATATGTACAAATATCATTTTGTCTTCTTCTTTGGCATATTCCAGTGTTTGTACAGTAAAAGGATGCCATTGTATTTCCCCTTTTAAAAGTTCTTTTACGTATGGTGAAGCAGTTTTGTACATAGCTCTAAAATAATATTTTACTATATTTGTGTAGGTAAAAATACATAATGTTATTGTTATGAAGATTAAAAATCTGTATAAAACATTAGCTTTTTACGTTTGTATGGCTATATCTCTCTCGGTTGCCTTAGGGCTTGTCCCATTATATAAAGCAAAAGAGAAGAGCTCTTCCGAGTTCTCTGCATATAGGGTTGCTGATGATATAAGGGTCATTAGTAAGGAACCTCACTCTATACAACATCCAAATGAAAGAAAAGTTCTGAGAGATTTTCTTTTTTATAGATTGCAACAGATGGGTGGAGATACTCAAATTCTTGAATATGATACAATTCCGGCTAAAATAGGTGGTAAATTTTCTTATTCGAACATATATTCTGTATTTCCAGCAAAGGAAAAGGCAGATAGCTTGGAAACTGATACTTCACAATCTTATCTCCTTTTGGTTGCCCATTACGATTCCAGATTCAGGACTAAAGTTGGTAAAGATACGGTTTTCTCTTTTGGGGCTGCTGATGACGGCTATGGCTTGGGAGTGATTTTAGAACTTGTGAATCAGGCATTGGTATACAGGGATGAGTGGAAGCAGGGGATAAAGGTCCTTTTTACAGATGCAGAGGAGCATAATCTTGATGGTATGAGGAGTGCTTATGCGCGGGATTCATTTGTGTTTGAAAATGTGAATTTTGTTGTTAATGTTGAAGCCAGAGGGGTAAAAGGGCCTGCTCTTTTGTTTGAAACCTCTTCTGGCAATGATAAGCTGATGGAGCTTTATTCATGGGCAGAGAACCCGCATGGAATGTCATTGACAACAGCTGTGTACAAGTTTTTGCCTAATGATACAGATTTTTCTGTGGTAAAGGATTCTATTCCAGGGCTTAATTTTGCTGTTATAGATAATCTGCATTATTATCATACCGATAAAGACAATTATTCAAATATTTCTCTTAAATCTGTACAGCATTATGGGGATCAGCTTGAGCCTGTTATAAAGAAGTACCTTACAGGAGAAGAGTATGGTGATAAAGGTGCATTGTTGGGAGAGGAGGATGTTGTTTTCTTTGCATTGCCAGTGTTGGGATTGTTTGTTTTCTCAAAGACTGGATATTTGGTACTGAATGTGCTGTTTTATGCTTTATTCCTATTTGTTGCATACATTTATGTCAGATATAAGGTCCTGCGTTTTTCAGGCATTTTAAAAGCGTTCAAGCATCTTTTGGTTTCGTTGGCAGCTGTGTTGCTGTTGGGTTTTGGAGCCGCATATGTTTCTGCTTTACAAACAGGTTTGGAATTTGATCTTATAGGACTTAAATATGTCCCTTATGATGATAAATTGGTGGTATTTATCACTTCTGGTGTATTTGCTCTGGCTTTGTTGTTTGTGAGGCTTCAGGAGAAGAACGATAAGTTTTATGCCTGGAAAATGTTGTTGGCTGTGCAGTTTTTGATGATGTTACTGAGTATGACTCTTCTGGTGGTTTTTGGAGAGAACTTCTTTTTGTTTATTCCTTTTGCTGTTGCTACTGCAGCGCTGTTTTTTGGTATTGCAAAGAATTTCAAATGGATTTATTTGATTTCCTGTTCAATTACACTCCTTGTAGGGGCATATTTTCTGTATCTGATTTATATGGCTCTTACTTTGGGCTCTTTTGGAATTATACTATTTGTCGGGATAATTTATATATACTTGATTATTTCTCAGTACTATTGCATGAAGAGAAGTGTACTTTAAATTGCTCTTTTGGTTTTTAGTTCTTAACTTTGTCCAAAACTATACCTACCGTTATGGATTTAACTAAATTTGATGATATAAGGCCGTATAACGATTC
>JAZLBB010000035.1:0-2489 GCA_045613465.1 Candidatus Egerieisoma sp. | reverse complement strand
GGGATACATTAAGAGAACTCCACTTAATGAGTACAGACTTCAGAACAGGGGTGGAGTAGGAGCCAAAGGCAGCACAACCAGGGAGGAGGACTTTATTGAGCATATTTATGTTGCAAATATGCACAGTACAATGATGTTCTTCACTCAGAAAGGAAAATGTTTCTGGTTGAAGGTTTACGATGTGCCTGAGGGAACCAAGACATCAAAGGGACGTGCAATTCAGAACGTTATTAACATTGAACCTGATGATAAGGTTTGTGCATATCTGAATGTTCCTACGTTGAATGACCAGGAGTATATCAATAACAATTACATAGTTCTTGGAACCAAGAGGGGAACCATTAAGAAGACATCTTTGGAGGCTTACTCTAGGCCACGTGTGAATGGTGTAAATGCCATTACTGTTAGGGATGGAGACGAGCTTATGGAGGCGATACTTACCAACGGTAATAACGAGATTCTTATTGCTGGTAGAGATGGTAAGTGTGTAAGGTTCAACGAGCAGGATGCAAGAGCTATTGGTAGGACAAGTGCCGGTGTAAGAGGTATCACAATAGAGGACGATGATGAAGTGGTTGGTATGATTTGTGTAGATCCTTCTCTTGTAGCTGACCAGAACAGAACCATATTGGTTGTAAGTGAGAATGGTTTTGGTAAGAAATCTGAGTTGGACGACTACAGATTGACATCTCGTGGTACTAAGGGTGTAAAAACTTTGAATATCACTGAAAAAACAGGCAAACTTGTGGCACTTAAGTCTGTAACAGAGGATAATGACCTTATGATTATTAACAAGTCAGGTATTACCATTAGAGTCGCTGTATCAGATATCAGAGTTGCAGGACGTGCTACCCAGGGTGTTAAGCTGATCAACTTGAGAGAGGGTGACAGTATTGCCGCTGTATGTGTAGTGAATAAAAGTGAAGATAAACCGGTTGAGATTCCGGAAGCATAAACAGATTATTTATTTTTTAATTTATAAGAGATGAAAAAATTACTATTTCTAGCAGTTGCTCTAATGTTGGTTGCAACTGGAGTTAACGCTCAAAGTAAAGCTGTGAACGATGCTGTTAAAGCAATGAACAAAGCTAAAGCTGATTCGGAGAACCCTAAAAAAGCTGCTTCAGCAGCAACTTGGGTAAAATTGGCTAATGCTTACATTGGTGTTTATGATGCTCCAGCAGAGGGCCTATTGGCAGGTTCACCTAAATTCCAGGTAGACCTTATCCTTAAAGGTCAGCCTGCACTTTCTACCGAGCAGGTAGAGAAAGCTGGTAAAGTTTTCAATGCAGTTACTTATGTAGATAAAGTGCTTTACTATGATGAGGCTGGTAATCTTACTGCTTGGACTGTAACAAAACCAGTTATGGAGAACACTCTTCAGTTGGCTATGGAGGCTGTTTCAAAAGCTGTAGAACTTGATTCAAAAAATGCACAGGCAAAAGTTATCAATGAGATTCTTAACACTTTGAAGAGCAAACACTTTGATGCTGCTATGTTTAATAACGCACTTGGTAACTATGCTGAGTCTTCAATTGGTTTTGAGAATGCTATGAACGTTGCTGCTCATCCAGTTATTGGTCAGGTAGATTCTACTTTGGCTTACTATACAGGTGTTACTGCAACTATGGCTGGTAACCACGAGAGAGCTGTTAAATTTTATGAGTATTGCCAGAGCATTAACTTTGAGCAGAAAGGTGAGGTTCCTGCTGCATTGGCTGAGGAGTACAAAGCAATGGGTGACACTGTAAAATGTAAAGAGATTCTTACTGCAGGTTTCGCTAAATTCCCAACTAACCAGTCTATCCTTGTAGCACTTATCAATGTTTACCGTGAGTCTAACGAGGATCCAGTAAAAGTTCTTGAGGTATTGAAAGTTGCTCAGAACAATGAGCCTACAAACGCTTCTCTTGTATATGCAGAGGGTGATGTTTACAAAAACCTTGACAGACTTGAGGATGCTATTGCTACTTTCAAAAAAGCTGGTGAGATTGATCCTAACTATATCTTTGCTCCTTACTCAGAGGGTGCTGCTTACTATGACCTTGCAGTTAAACTTGACGAGAAAGCTCAGAACGAGATGGATGACAACAAATATATGGAGTTGAAAGAGCAGGTAGACAAAGCTCTATTGGATGCAGTTGCTCCATTTGAGAGAGCATTTGAGATTGGTGCAAAAATGCCAGAGTACAAAGATATTCAGGTAGTATGTGCTGAGTACTTGAAACAGATCTTCTTCCGTTTCCGTGATAAAGATGCTTCATACCAGGCTAACTACGACAAATACAATCAGTTTGCTGCAGAAAACAAATAATCCTGCACAATGAGATTTCAATGAGGGTGGCTCACTGATGTGACCCCCAAAAGTTGGACGGTTTAACATTATTAAGAGGCACTCTTAGATTGGAATAAAGCTCGGTATTGCACCGGGCTTTTTCCATTTAGCCTCAGTTTGATTCTATCATTATTGTAGTAGCGTATATATTTAA
>JAZLBB010000034.1:0-18461 GCA_045613465.1 Candidatus Egerieisoma sp. | reverse complement strand
AAAGAAAGCGGTAGCAACATTTAGTGGTGACAAATCACAGTTGAAAAACGTTGTGAAATGCATCAAAATGGTTAAATCTGAGAGAACCGGCGCTTACGTATTCAACGAGGAGATGGTTCCAACTGCAGAGGTTAAGAACTTCTTTACAAAGAAATAATTTTACTTTGGTAGATATAAAAAGAGACCCAATTCGGGTCTCTTTTTTATGTTATACCATTCTCATATAATTTTTTAATCAATTATGTAGCTATATTTAAATGATGCGTGAAAATAATTATTCAGTAGCCCAAGGTTGATGATGTTATGTTTTTTATTTTCTTTTTTTTATTTTTGTGTAATTAAGTTATAATTTTTGCTTTATGAATTATAGAATTGAGAAACTGTCACTTTTATTGATTTCTTGTTTTGTTTTTGTTAATGTCCTAAACGCTCAGAAAGTGGACTACTCTGTAGTTTCCGTTCCTGAAGAGTCCGGAATTGAATTTGTGCGAATTACTGCAGATGGTGACTATGTGTGTATGCCACAAGTAAAAAGGACTCCCAAACAGATTAATTGGCTCTCGAATAGAATATTGGATGTTTCCATTGATGGAGCAAATATTGCTTATTTGTCTAACAGGAACAATACAAGAAACATATTCATAAAATCTTTGGGTAAGCAAGGAAGTTCAATTCAAAGGACAAACAGAACAGGTATACTTGATTTTTCATATTCTCCCGACGGCAAAAATATTTGCTTCTCCGAGCAAAAAGGCAAGACAAACCAAATTTTCCTTACAAGTGCTGTCAGCGGGTATGTGTGCAGACAAATTACTTCTGCTAATCTGGATTATTCTCCCGTTTATTCCCCAGATATGAAAAATGTATTCTTTACCCGTCAGGAAATGAATGGTGTGAGTATATGGAGCTATAATTTGGGTGATAACTTTTTGTCAAATTATACAACCGGTATGAATCCATGTCCGTCGGGAGATAAAAATATCTTCTATTGTACAAGGATAAATGCAGAAGGTAGGGGCGAGATTTGGAAAATTGATTATGAGGCAGGGATTGAGGAGTGTGTAATATCCGATACTGAGCGCAGCTTTACTTCACCTATCCTTTCACCATGTGGCAAATGGATATTGTTTGTTGGAAGCAGTAAAATTTTGCATGGCAAATTCACATACCTCAATACAGATATCTTTGTAGCACGTACAGATGGTACCAACCTTTACCAGATTACATATCATGCAGCTGATGACTTGAGCCCTGTATGGAGTAAAGACGGCAAGTACATATACTTTATTTCTCAGAGGGGAAGTGCTTCAGGTGCAGCAAATATCTGGCGAATGAATTTTGTAAATCTATAATAACTAACTTAATAACACTACTTTATGAAAAATTTTAAATTCTTTGCAGTATTTTGCATGATGTTTATGTTTGCAACTGCAGCCAATGCTCAATTTGTTTCTACAGGAAATTCATCCTCAGGTAACTATGGTGGTGGTGCCGCTAACGAGTTTACAAGTATGAGAGTATCCTATATGCCTGTATCTATAGAGAATGTTGATCTAAACGGAGTTAATGTAGCATGGATAAAAACTAAAGCTATTTCACAGGATATGCCTCTTTTTGTAGAGTCCGGACTTGGATTCTCTTGGATTGGTGGCGATCTTGGTGATTCTGATTTTAAACTTAATTTTTTCTCTTTGAATGTTCCTGTAAATTTGGGTTATGAATTGGCATTGAATAACGGAATGTCAGTATCTCCATTTGTAGGTTTGGATCTTAGAGGTAACCTTTTTGGAAAATATAAAATTGATGGTGAGTCAATTGATGCATTTGATGAGGATGAGCTTGAAGACTGGTATCTTGAGGAATCTAAGCTTGAGAGATTTAATGTAGGTTGGAGAATTGGAGTTGCATTCAATGTTAACAATTTGTATTTGGGCGCATCTTATGGTGATGACTTTAACGATGTTGCTGAGGGCTCAAAAGCAAGCCTTCCACAATTTACAATTGGATTTAAATTCTAATAAAAAATAAGTTAAAGAGTATATGGGTACTCAATTAGAGTGCCCATTGTTTTTCTTTTTAATATTCAAACTTACTTATGAAAAAGATATTGATTTTATTTATGATGTTGGGATTTTCCCTAACTATGGTGTCATGTGATAATGGAAATGATGATAACAAATATTCTTCTGATATTATTGGAACATGGGCATGCTACAAGGAGTTCTCGTCATCACAAGGTTGGGAAGAGTTGGATGGAAATGATTTTCACAGTCTTACTTTTGAAAAAGATGGTAGCGGAATTGAGATGGATTTTATCACTGACCGTTATGGTGAATATGAATTGGATGAAATATATTATTTTGAATGGGATATTAAAGGAGATAAACTGTCTATAGATTTTGACTATGGAAATTCTGCTGTGGTAAAAATAATATCCATTACAGATGAAGAGCTTGTTTTTGAGTGGGAAGATGAAGGAGAGACATATAAGTCATATTATTTCAGAATTGACTAATTAAATCAGCAATAATTGTTGTTAATAAGCGGTAATCCAATGGGGTTGCCGCTTATTTTGCTTTAAAATGCCAGTGAATACCTGTATTTAGTTTTGGGAATTTGCTTATATTTGCAAGTTACTATATAAACCTGGAAATTATGGCATTTTTCGGATTGTTCGGAAAGAAATCCAAAGAGGAAAAAGAGTCTTTGGATCAGGGATTGCAAAAGACCAAGATGGGAATTTTTGAGAAGATTTCCCGTGCAATTGTTGGCAAGTCAACTGTTGATGATGATGTGCTTGACGGTATTGAAGAGGCGTTGATTGCTTCTGATCTTGGTGTAGATACAACCCTTAAAATTATTGAGAGCCTTCAGGAGAGGGTTGCCAAGGATAAGTTCATGAATACAGAGGAACTCAATTCTATCCTTAGGGAAGAGATTGAGAAACTTCTTGATATAAATCCTAATGAAGATGGTTCAGTTTCTGAGGAGGAGAGTGTGTTTGATTTCTCCAAGAAACCGTATGTGATTATGGTTGTTGGTGTGAATGGTGTGGGTAAGACAACAACTATCGGGAAGCTGGCTTCAAGATTGAAAAATAGTGGAAAGAAGGTGGTCTTAGGTGCTGCAGATACATTCAGGGCTGCCGCTGTGGACCAGTTGGTTATATGGAGTGAAAGGGCAGGTGTTCCAATTGTAAAACAGGGAATGGGTGCTGATCCTGCATCTGTAGCCTATGATACACTCAAGTCTGCTGTTGCTCAGGATGCTGATGTTGTGCTTGTTGATACGGCAGGACGTTTGCACAATAAAGTGAATCTTATGAACGAGCTTACCAAAATTAGAAATGTTATGCGTAAGGTTGTTCCGGATGCTCCTCATGAGGTACTTCTTGTTTTAGACGGTTCTACAGGTCAGAATGCTTACCAGCAGGCTAAGGAGTTTACCAAGGCTACTGATGTTACTGCACTTGCAGTTACCAAACTCGATGGTACAGCAAAAGGTGGAGTTGTAATTGGCATTTCAGACCAGTTCCAGATTCCTGTAAAATTCATTGGAGTGGGTGAGAAGATTGAGGATCTTCAGATCTTTAACAAGAAGGACTTTGTAGCATCATTGTTCTCAAAATAATCCCGATAAATATCTGTCGGGAAGAATGACAAGATTATTTAAGAGTTTATAATATGAATATTTCGTACAATTGGCTTAAGGAGTATGTTAAGTTTGATCTTGCTCCTGCAGAGGTTGAGAAGATACTTACCTCAATTGGTTTGGAAGTTGAACACTTTGAAGAGGTTGAGGAGATTCCAGGTGGCCTTGCAGGTGTAGTGGTTGCTCATGTGCTTGAGTGTGAGAACCATCCAGATTCAGACCATCTCCATGTTACAAAGGTTAATGCCGGTACTGGCGAGCCTTTGCAGATTGTTTGTGGTGCGCCCAATGTTGCTGCAGGACAGAAAGTTATGTTGGCAACTCTAAATACAAAACTTACATTCAGCAACGGCGAGGAGATTAAGATAAAGAAATCAAAGATTAGAGGCGTTGAGTCTTTTGGAATGTTGTGTGCAGAGGATGAGTTGGGTATTGGCCACAACCACGAGGGAATTATGATATTGGATCCTTCTGCTGTTCCCGGTACCCCTGCTAAAGATTATCTTGGATTAAAAACTGATACCCTTTATGAGATAGGTCTTACCCCTAATAGGGTGGATGCTGCTTCTTTTATTGGAGTGGCAAGGGATTTGAGCGCATACTTGAGAGCCAACAATATGGGTGGTGAGCTCACATTGCCATCGGTTGAGGAATTTGATGCAAAACTTGCAGCTGCTTCTAAAGAGGGTGCAGTTAAGGTTACTGTAAATGCTAAAGAGGCTGCTCCAAGGTATAGCGGCCTTACAATTAAAAATGTTAAGGTTACTGAGTCACCTGACTGGTTGAAATCAAAACTTCTTACTATTGGTTTGCGTCCTATCAACTGCATTGTAGATATTACCAACTATATCCTTATGGAGATGGGACAGCCTATGCATGCATTTGATGCAGATATGATTGAGGGGAATGAGGTTATAGTGGATTTCTGTGCTGAGGGTACAAAATTCGTTACTTTGGATGAGGTTGAGAGAACCCTTTCGGCCCAGGATCTTATGATTTGTAATGCAAAAGAGCCAATGTGTATTGGTGGCGTTTTTGGTGGTCTTAAAAGCGGCGTTACAGAGAAAACAGTGAATGTTTTCTTGGAGAGTGCGTACTTTAATCCTGTATCAATCAGAAAAACATCAAAGAGACATACACTAAAAACAGATGCGTCTTTCCGTTATGAGAGAGGTTGTGATCCGGAGGTTACCCTATATGCCCTTAAACGTGCTGCACTTCTAATTACCGAGATTGCAGGTGGAGAGATTGTTGGTGATGTTTTAGATATTGTTTCTGCTCCTGTAGAGAAGAAAGTTGTGGAGTTGGATTATGCACGTATCCAAAGATTTATTGGAAAGGAGATTGGTGTGCAGACTATCAAGGATATTCTTGGTTATCTTGATATGGAGTTTGTATGTGAGAGCGAGTCAGGATGTACAGTTAAGGTACCTACATACAGGGTTGATGTTTATAGAGAATGTGACATAGTTGAGGATATCCTTAGAATTTATGGCTACAACAATATTGAGTTGCCTGCAAATATGAGGGCTTCTATCAATACAACTCCTAAGCCGGATCCTGAGAGAGTTAAGGTGCTTGCATCTGAGTTCATGACATCAAACGGCTTTATGGAGATGATGAACAACTCCCTTACAAAGAGTGATTACTACGCAAATCTAAAGACTTATCCTCAGGATAATTGTGTTATGGTGGTAAATCCGTTAAGTTCAGATTTGAACTGTATGAGACAGACTTTGCTGCTTAACGGCCTTGAGGTTGTGGCTTATAACATTAACCGTCAGCAGGGTGATTTGAAACTGTATGAGTATGGTAATGTTTACCGTTTCAATCCTGAGTATAAAGCACCTGAGTTTGATGCATCTAATCCGGACGAGGTAGTTGCCCATAGAGGAGATGCCCTTAAAGCTTATTCAGAGGAGCCTAAATTCTCTATCTTTATTACCGGTAACGGTTACCAGAGCTGGAGAAACAAGACCGTTGGTGGAAATTTCTTTGCCTTGAAAGGTTACCTTGAGCTTTTGCTTTCTAAATTTGGTATTACCCTTGCAAATCTTGAGTATGAGGCGGCTCCGTCTGATATGTTTGCTGAGGGTCTTGTATATAAGATGAATGGAGGCAAGGTGCTCGCAATGATGGGTACAATCTCTAAAGCAAGATTGAAACAATTTGGAATCAAACAGCCTGTTTTTGCTGCTGAAATTTCGTGGGATTTGTTGCTTAAGGCTGTAAAGAAAAATAAAGTACAGTACTCGGAGCTTCCAAAATTCCCTGAGGTGAAGAGAGACTTGGCACTATTGCTTGATGAGAATGTTTCATTTGCTGAGTTACGCAAGAGTGCGCTTGCATGTGAGAAGAAACTTCTTAAGAGCGTAACGTTGTTTGATGTGTACAAGGGCGACAAGATTCCTGAGGGCAAGAAACAGTATGCGTTGAGCTTTGTGCTTCAGGATATGGAAAAGACTTTGAATGATAAGGCTGTAGAGGCAGTTATGTCAAAACTTCTTGCAACATTCCAGCATAAACACGGAGCAACATTGAGATAATCTTCCCGACAGATACTTCCGTATAAAGGTCTGAAAACCTTTTAGTAAAACATTAGAGTGATCAAAAGTGGTGTGTCCCCCATAAGTTTTTTATTAACTTCCGGGGAGCATGTCAGGGGTCACTCTTATTTTATTTGTTCAATTATACGGAAATATTAAGGCTTATTTGCAATTATTGCCTATGACATTCTTGATATTTTGCTGACCTTGCTAGTTCCTTTACGGTAGTTTTTTAAAATTATCTACTCTGAATTTTGTTTAAATTGATTTAATATATTACCTTGTAAGTTGAATGAAGTAAGTATTTCAATAGTTCTTGTCAAATCTTAAAGATTTGGAAGGCATTACATCACTAAGTCTATCAAGGAGAAATAATAGGCTATGTTGGGTATACTGGTAATGCCAGTAAAAACACTCCTCATTTGCATCTTAATATGTCAAAGAATGGTCAGAAAGAAAACCCTGCAAATTATCTGAATGCCATTATCTCAACTACAACAACAGATATTGTGTTGTTAAATTGTGTTAATTCAAATATTAGTAATCAATAAAGTTTATCATATGAAAAGATTAAAATTCAAGTTACTGTTTTTTATGCTATTATTCGTCTCCTTTAATAGTTATGCCCAATATATGGCAGGATATCCTGATACAATCAATGGTCTTGATTTAAGCAAGACGCCTGTAACAAAGGCTGATGTGGAGTTGGCATTGGGGATAGCATTAAAATATAGGATATGCGAATATCCTGATGAGCCTTTAGGAACAGATGAATATTATGATTATCAGGTTGGAGAACAGATTTTACATCTTCATTTCATTGATGGCGATATTCAGGAGTTTTATACTGATTCTCCAGATTATTTGATTTATAGCAAACTTAGGGTGGGTGGCAGTATCCAGGAGTTGAGAAATATGCAGGCCAATAATTTTGGCAGGTTTTATATAGAAGAGATAAAGGATACCGGATATAGTACAACTGAGATTAAATTAGGTGATGATACTCTTAGAGTATCCCATAAAGATGGTATAATCACTTTTATCTGGTATCAGGCAATTTTTTAAAAAGAAGAACGAATTAAGACATACTGAGAGTGATCTGATGTGGTCACAATTTCTACGAAAAGTCATTCGTTCACACTACAATTCTATTCTTTTGCAGATGAGTCCTTTTTCTTTGATGGCATCAAGAACTTGTGGAAGGGCCTCAAAAAGGTTGCGTGAACATTTGATTGAGTCGTGGAATACGATGATTGCCCCTGGCTCAAGGTATGGAATTACATTGCGTGCACACATGTTACCGTTGATGTTGCGGTTGTAGTCACGGCTGATGATATTCCACATGATGGTGTTGTACCTTTCGTGAAGCACTCGTGCCTGGTTAGGGCCAATCTGGGCGTAAGGAGGGCGGAACAGGTTTGACTTTATCATGTCTCCGGCAATATCAATATCCCTTACATAATCTCCTGTTTTCATACCCCATCCTTTTACGTGACTATAAGAATGGTTGCCTACAGCATGCCCTCTACGTTTGATTTCCTCAAAAAGTTGTGGGAACATTTCAACATTCTTACCTATACAGAAGAATGTTGCCTTGGCATTGTATTTGTCCAGCAAATCAAGTACCCATGGAGTAACCTCCGGTCTTGGACCGTCATCAAAAGTTAGGAAAACACCATTTTTTTCGTCGGGAAAATTCCAGATGAAAGTTGGGAATAGTTTTCTGATGATTTTTGGAGGTTTGATTCTCATATTACGTGTGTTTGCATTGGCAAAAGTAATAATAAAAAATTACCTTTGCATAATATATTTTTGTGTATGTACAGTATAGGAACTATTATAAAAACAGCACTCTTTGCCTTTTGTTTTGTTGCCCTTCAAGGGTGTGGAAATAAAAAGGTAATTGAACCTGAGGTTATGTCTGAAGTGTTGGCAGATATATTTTTGGCAGACCAGGTGATTGAGTCTGTACCTTCGCTGAATATTCAGAAAGACAGCATGATGGTGTATCCCGAGATTTTTGAGAAACATGGGGTGACTTTTGAAAGTTTTGAAGCTTCTGTAAGGTATTATCTGCAGGAGGATGATTCTTACCTCTCCATTATAAAGGGTGCAAAGAAGATTTTATCTGACAGGGAGCATGAACTCTCAATGATGCTTAAGGCGGAAAAGAAAGAGAAGGAATACAGAGAGTTGAAATCTTGGTGGGCTGTAGATTCTATCCGGGCATTTACACCTGATAAATTGTCGTATAACAAATATCTGAGGAGTGTGAGATGGCTGATTATGAAGGATGAGGATCTTCAGGAGTGGAAATTTATGGATTCGGCTATAGTTGATATTCCTCAAAATCCACAGTGGTGGACAAATACACTTTTCCCTGTAAAGCGTGATTTTAAGGATGTCTTTAAAGAGGAGCTTGAAAAAATAAACCAAAAGAGAGAAAAATCTGAAAAGAGTATAGTTGAGCATGAGAAAATTGGCAGCAAATTACCTGGTGACACTAAATTCAGAAAAGTCTTTAATAAGGCAAGGGTATCTGATATTAAACGATGATAATCAAATAGTAGAGATTGGAGAACTTACGCAGGAGTGTGAGGATATGGAGTTTTATAACGGTATCCTTTGCCCTGGTTTTACCAATGCACATTGTCATGTAGAATTGTCGCATCTTGTGGGACTGTTTGAGCAGGCTACAGGTATGAGTGGATTTATCAATCAGATAAATGCACTTAGGGAGAATGTGGGAAAGGAGGGGAGACTAAAGGCTTTGCAAACTCAGATGGACAAAATGTACAAGGAGGGTGTAAGTGCAATGGCTGATATCAGCAATTGTAGCGAGAGTTTTGAGTGCAAGAGCAAGTCTCCAATGTATACACGTACTTTTCTGGAGTTGTTTGGAAGTGAGCCAAAGGATGCTCAGGAGGTTCTTGAGAGTGGAAAATCTCTTGCTCAGGTGGCAAAGGAGTATGGAATAGATGCTGCAATTACTCCCCATTCTTGTTATACAATGAGTCCTCAATTGCTTGAGATGGCAGCACAGGAGGGATTAAAGAGCGGATATCTTTCATATCATAGTCAGGAGAGCCATGAGGAGGAGGAACTGATAAAGACAGGTACAGGTGCATTGGCAGAGAACTACAAAGGTAGGGGATTGAGTACACCTCCTGTAACAGGCAAACCTGCTCTTACCTATTTTATTGACAGGTTGCTGACCTTTTCCAAATCGCCAGTGGAAGGCAATATCCTTCTTGTGCATAATGTGGCAATTGATCAGGAGAGTATTGATTATGCAAAGAAGCATCTGGCAAATCCGTATTTTGCAATTTGTCCTCTTTCAAATATTTTTATTCATAGGGCTTTACCTCCGTTAGACCTGATGAGGGAGAATGGTCTTGATATATGTCTTGGTACTGACAGCCTTTCAAGCAATACTATTCTTTCTATTGTTAAGGAGATTGAGTGTATTCATAAACATTTCCCTCATATTCCACTTGTGGAGATTTTGCAATGGGCATGCAGCAACGGTGCGCGAATGCTTGGTAAAGATGATACTCTTGGAAGTTTTGAACCAGGAAAGGCTCCGGGTGTTGTATTGTTGGAGAATATAGATTGGGAAAACTTTAAACTTACCGAAAAATCAACTGCAAGAAGACTGGTATAATATGGCTACAATCCTTTTTAATGAGATAGTGTTTGGCCCTATAAAGAGCCGACGTTTAGGGAACTCGTTGGGTGTAAACCTGTTACCTAAGTTTGGCAAGTGGTGCAGTTTTGACTGCATATATTGTGAGTGCGGATGGAATAAGGATGGAAAGCAGGATACGGTACTTCCTACCCGTAATGAGGTGTACCAAGCTCTTGATTGCAAACTTGCGTATCTTTTTCAGGAGGGGATAGCAGTAGATACGATCACATTTTCAGGAAATGGAGAACCTACTATGCATCCTGATTTTCCTGAAATTATTGATTTTACATTAAAGTTAAGAAATGAGTATTTTCCCTCTGCCAAGGTGTCGGTACTTACCAATGCTACCCGTTTGGGCAATGAGGAGGTAAGAAAGGCTCTTATGAAAATTGACAATCCTATTTTAAAGATTGATTCTCCTTTGAAATGGATGGTTGATGCTATAAATATCCCTAATGAGGCATATTCGCTGGAAAAAACCATCGGGAATATAAAACTGTTCAATCATAATTTCATACTTCAGACAATGTTCCTTAAAGGAGAGGAGGGGGGAGTGCAGATAGACTGTACCGCAACTGAGCATGTGGAGAAATGGAGAGATTTGGTAAGGGAATTGGCACCAAGGGAGGTTATGATGTATACTATTGACAGGGAGACCCCTGCCAAGAATTTGCAGAAGGTTACTGTGGCTCAGATGGAGGAAATTGCACGTCCCCTTGTTGAGGAGGGTTTTAATATTCAAATAAGAGGCTAGAATGAGAGTTGTAATTCAGAGAGTTGTTGAGTCTTGTGTTGCGGTTGCTCCAACCCAAGGTGCTGAGCGTACTGATGTTATTGGTAAGATTGGTGGTGGAATGATGGTGCTTGTGGGAATAGAGGCTGCAGATGATGACACAGATATAGCTTGGATATCAAAGAAAATTGTAAATCTGAGAATCTTTGATGATGCTCAGGGGGTTATGAATGTAAATATTAAGGATGCCGGTGGGGATATTCTACTAATAAGCCAGTTTACACTTCAGGCTGCTACAGCAAAGGGGAACCGCCCGTCTTACATTAAGGCAGCACCGCCTGCAATAGCAATTCCGATTTATGAAAAATTGATTGCCCAATTGGAAAATGACTTGGGTAAAAAAATACAGACAGGACGTTTTGGCGCAGATATGAAAGTGACCATTGTAAATGACGGCCCTGTTACAATATTGATGGATTCTAAAAATAAGGAATAGGATGGTAGAGAAAATCTTAAAAGCAGTTCACGACAATTTGGAAAACTGGAATACGCCTAAGAATCTGGCTTTGTGCCTGAGTTGTATTGATCTTACAACTCTGAATACAACAGACACAAAGGAGAGGGTGGAGAGCTTTGCTTCTAAAGTGAACGGTTTTAAGAATAAATTTCCGCAGTATCCTCTTCCTGCTGCCATTTGTGTTTATCCAAAATGGAGTGGCAGCGTTAAAAATATTTTAAAAATTGATAATGTTAAAGTAGCTGCTGTTGCTGGTGGCTTCCCACATTCGCAGACATTTCTTGATGTTAAGATTATGGAGTGCAAGATGGCTGTAAATGAGGGTGCGGATGAAGTGGATGTGGTATTGCCTCTTAATTTGTTCCTTGCTGGAGACATTGATGGAACTTTCAAGGAAATTTTATCTATGAAAGAGGCTGTAGGTGACAGTCATCTTAAAGTGATACTTGAAACAGGAGCAATTGCTGACATGGAGAAAATTGCTCAGGCATCTATGTTGGCAATGGAGGCTGGGGCAGATTTTATAAAAACCTCTACCGGTAAGCAGGAACCGGGTGCAACACCGGCTGCTGCCATTGTCATGTGTAATGCTATAAAGGAATATTATAAGAAGAGTGGCAGAAAAGTGGGATTCAAACCTGCCGGGGGAATTTCTACAGTTAAAGATGCCCTATGTTATCTTGCAATTGTGGATACTATATTGGGTAAGGAATGGCTTACACCTGAGTTGTTCAGGATAGGGGCGAGCCGTCTGGCAAACAATCTTCTTTCTGCATTGGAACAAAAAACTATAGGATATTATTAAAAAACTGACTTATATGAACGTACTTATTCTTGGCTCAGGTGGCCGTGAGCACGCAATTGCTTGGAAAGTTAAACAAAGTAAAAACTGCACAAACCTTTTTTGTTTGCCAGGTAATCCGGGAACAGCACAGATTGCAACTAATGTAGCAGCAGGTGTTAAGGATTTTGAGGCTATCAAGAAATGTGTTTTGGAGAATAATATAGAGATTGTAGTTTGTGGCCCTGAGGATCCACTCGTATTTGGTCTTAAAGATATGTTTGCGGCAGATGAGCAGCTTAAAAATGTTCTTTTTGTAGGTCCTGGAAAGGTTGGTGCCCAGCTTGAGGGTAGCAAGGATTTTGCAAAGGAGTTTATGACAAGACATAATATTCCTACTGCAGCATATAAAAGCTTTACAAAAGAGACATTGGCTGAGGCAGATGCCTTCCTAGAGCAGCTTGAGGCTCCATATGTACTTAAGGCAGATGGCTTGGCTGCAGGTAAAGGTGTGCTTATTCTTGAGTCATTGGATGAAGCCAAGGCTGAGCTTAGAAATATGATGGGAGGTAAATTTGGTGCAGCCGGCAATACTGTTGTAATAGAGCAGTTCCTTAAAGGTATTGAGGTTTCTGTTTTTGTACTTACATCGGGAAAAGATTATTTGATTTTGCCTGAGGCTAAAGACTACAAGAGGATAGGAGAAGGGGATAGAGGTCTTAATACCGGTGGTATGGGTGCAGTTTCGCCAGTTGTATTTGCTGATGCAGAGTTTATGGCTAAGGTTGAAGAGAGAATTATCAAACCTACGGTAGAGGGCTTTGCAAAGGATAATATAGACTACAAAGGTTTTGTGTTTATTGGTCTTATGAATTGTGGTGGTGATCCATATGTAATTGAGTATAACGTACGTATGGGCGACCCTGAGACTGAGGCTGTAATGACTAGAATAGACTCAGACCTACTTTCGCACCTTGTGGCAGCTGCAAAAGGTGATTTGAGCGGTGAGAAAATTGAGATATCAAAAAATGGAGCTCTTACTGTAGTATGTGTATCAGGAGGATATCCAGAGGAGTACAAGAAAGGACTTGAGATGAGTGGCAGCGAGTATCTTTACTCAAATACTCCCGACAGTAAAGTGAAGGTTTTCCACGCAGGAACTGCTATGCAGGATGGTATGCTGGTTACTGCCGGTGGCCGTGTGCTCGCTGTTACAGTAAATGGTGAGGATATAGAGAAACAGAGAGAGACAATCTATGCTGAAATTGAGAAGATCCAGTATGATGGAAAATATTTCAGAAGAGATGTAGGATTGGATCTTTTGAATTACAAAGGTTAACAGTGCAAGGAAAGTATTCATTTTGGACAAAGGTGCTTTCCTGTGTATTGGCAGGGCTTGCTATAACCTCCTTCTTTATCGCTGATGCCGGTAAAGGGGAGGTTTGGATTCCCTTGCTGAGCGGTTTTCTTGATATTTCCTATTTATCTGACAATCTGTTATTGAAAGGCTTTCTTGGATCGGTTTTCAATATTCTTATTGTAATCAGCCTTATGGCTATAAATACCAAGAGCGTGAACAATGTGTTCAATCCGGGATTGTCAGCAATTTTCTTCTTTTTTATTGTTCTTCTTAATCCGGCTGCAGCTTATTTCAGCTCACTGCATCCTGCGGTTCTTCTTTTTGTGTGGGGGCAGTATTGTTTTGTTACAAAGCAGAAATTTATGGCAATGTTTCTACTTTCATTTGCAGCCTTGTTTTATGCACCTCTCATATGGACTTTGCCATTAGTTATGGTAATTAGTATTTTTGGAGCAGCAGATATACCACGTGTTGCTGTAAAATCACTGGGTGGAATAATCCTTCCTTTTTTATATATCTTGTGTTTCAGGTATATGGCATTTGGTGATGCTGTGGAGTTTGTGCAGGAGTATATGAGTAGGGCAATGGCTTTCTCTACCCCGTTTGGATCATTTGAGGTTACTTCGCTGTTTGTAGTGATTTGTGTTGTATGGGTCTCGTTTCATGCTATTTCATATGCGTTTGCCAAACTTTACAGGAATAGTATAATTTCTGAGCATATACTAAAAATGGAGTTTATGTGTGTTGTGTTGGGAACGGCTGTGCTGGTATTGTTTTGGGGAAATGGGAATGAGCCTGTAAATATGATTGTGGCATTGCCGCTGGCGCTGATCCTGTCATATTATTTTACAGCAAATATAAACACCGCATCAGCCAGGATTGAGTTGATTCTCCTTTGCTGTGCGGCGTCAATATTAAGATTGTCTTATTTTATCTGAAGAACATCAGCTCTCTGTATTTAGGTAGAGGCCATAGCTCATCGTCAATATACATTTCAAGTTTGTCGGCGATAGTACGTATCTTTTCCATATACGGAAAAACAGTATCGTTGTATGCTTGTGCCTTTGTAGGTATATCTTCAATCTTGTTTGCAACTTTTCGTGCATCTACCATCTCTCCAACAAGGGTATGCAAGCTGTTCACATATCCGCTTATCTTGTGGATAAGATTAAGCTGGGTTGAGCACATGTTCCTATACTCGTCGGGAAACAGATCCTTAATTCCTTTTACATTGTTGATGAGGGTATTTTGGAAAGAGAACGCTGTTGGGATTACATGATTTGTTATCATATCTCCAAGTACACGTGCTTCAATTTGCAGTTTTTTTATAAAGGTTTCATTAAGCACCTCGTAACGGGCCTGTGCTTCACGTGCGCTCATTACACCTACATTCTCAAATAGCTGGAGTGTTTTAGGCGTTATATATTCCTTAAATGCTTCAGGGGCATTCTTTATTCCTTTAAGGCCTCTTCTTTCTGCCTCCTGGTGCCACTGCTGGCTGTAGCCGTTACCCTCAAAGCGGATGGCCCTTGAATCTGCAAGATATTGTCTGATGACTTTCATCATAGCCTTGTCCTGAGCCAGTCCCTTATGCATATTTGCATCAACTTCTTCTTTGAATTTTACAAGTTGTTCTGCAACAATTGTATTTAGCAGGAACATTGATGATGCTACATTGCATGATGATCCCACTGCCCTGTATTCAAATCTGTTTCCTGTAAAGGCAAACGGAGAGGTACGGTTGCGGTCTGTATTGTCTGCAAATATCTCAGGTATCTGGTTTACAATGTGCATTTTGGATCTTACCTTAACCTCTTTGTCAGTTGAATTTGTTAGGTTTTTGTCGGTGAGGTTTTCTATTGATTCCACCAGTTTGGTAAGTGTCTCTCCAATAAATATGCTCATGACAGCAGGAGGGGCCTCGTGACCACCAAGACGGTACATATTGTTCAATGATGCAACGCTGCTCATAAGCAAATAGTTGTGCTCGTGGACAGCTTTCATTACAACAGAGAAGAAACTTAGGAACTGAAGGTTTGTTCTTGGGGTTTTTCCTGGTGAAAGGAGATTTACACCAGTATTGGTTACCATACTCCAGTTGCAATGTTTCCCTGAGCCGTTTACCCCATCAAAAGGTTTTTCATGGAACAGGACTTTTAATTTATGCTTTTTGGCAACTTTTTTCATAATGATCATCATCATCAGGTTCTGGTCTGATGAGATATTGGCCTCTCCATACACAGGCGCAAACTCAAACTGGTTTGGTGCCACCTCGTTATGGCGGGTCTTAAGTTGCACACCAAGTTTGTATGCTTCGGTTTCAAAGTCTTTCATAAATGCCATTACCCTTGTTGGAATGGCTCCAAAATAGTGGTCTTCAAGTTGCTGGTCTTTGGCTGCAGTATGTCCTATGAGAGTACGGTTGCATATCATAAGGTCTTGTCTTGCCCTGTAGAAAGCTTCATCTACAATAAAGTACTCCTGCTCAATGCCCAACATTACGTTTACTTTTGTGACGTTTTTGTCAAACATTTTGCAAATGCTCTGGGCAGCCTTGTCCAGTGCGGCAATTGATTTAAGGTGGGGAGTTTTAAGGTCTAGGGACTCGCCTGTGTATGCTACGAATACTGTAGGGATACATAGGGTCTGGTCTATTATGAATGCTGGGGAAGATGGATCCCATGCGGTGTAACCTCTGGCTTCAAATGTGTTTCTTAAACCACCATTGGGAAAACTAGAGGCGTCTGGTTCCTGCTGTATAAGTGTACTGCCTTTAAAGTTCTCAAATACGCCACCGCCAGACATTGGGTCGGCAAAAGATTCATGTTTTTCTGCTGTAGCGTCTGTAAGAGGGTGAAACCAGTGGGTATAGTGGGTTGCACCCATCTTTACTGCCCAGTTTTTCATTCCTTGGGCAATTTGGTCTGCAATGCCTCTTTCTATTTTTTCACCATCGTTAATGGCGCGCACTACTGCGTTGTATGCTTCTGGAGAGAGATATCGCTGCATCTTTGGCATGTCAAAAACATTTGTACCAAAATATTCAGAGACAGGTCTGTCCTCTATATAAAACCGTTCTGCTTTGTGTGTTGTAAACTCTTCTAGAGCCCTCGTTCTGATGTTTCCCATCTTTTTTGTGTTTTATTTGGTGCAAATATATGTATATATCGGGAAAAATATTCTCCATTTTCCCGTAAAATGCGTTTTATTGGGTAATTTTTATAAAAAATACTATGTTTTACATGAATTATCGGGAAAATTATGGTAGTTTTTATGAAAAATAGATATTTTTTGAGATGTGTATGATTCTTTAAATTGTGGATATATTCTTCCCTTAAATGATACTCCGTTACTCTTTTTTTATTAAGTTTGTGAAATTATTCCAAAAACATTTAAACTGACATGAAAAAAATATTGTTTTCAATTCTTTTGGTCTTTGGTTTTGTGGCTTATGGTTTCGCACAGAGTGGCGCACAGAGCTATATAAACAAGCAGTTAAAGACTGATCCTAATTTTAAAAATGCAGTAATTGCAATCTTGGCAGTTGATGAGAAAGGCAATACTGTTGCAGAGTGGAATTCAAATATGCCTTTGCTTACAGCTTCTACAATGAAGACAATCTCTACAGGAGCAGGTCTTCATGCGCTTGGCAAAGATTTCAAATATAAGACACAGGTAGCCTATACAGGCGAGATTAAAGATGGTATCCTTCATGGTGATGTGGTAATCATTGGTGGTGGAGACCCCACACTTGGATCGGCAGATACTTTAGCTTACTCAATTGATTCTATCTTTGGCGTTTGGGCTCAGGGCCTTAAAGCAGCTGGTATTCAAAAAGTTGAAGGTAATGTTGTTGTAGATGATACTTATTTTGTTCGTGAGCAGATGCCTGATTCATGGTCTTGGGGTAACTTTGGTGCTTCATACGGTGCTGCTGCAAGTGGACTTTCATTCCATGAGAACTGTCAGCAGTTCAAACTTATCCCTGGTAAGGAGGTTGGTGACAAGGTAAGAGTTCAGGCTATATATCCACAGGTTCCGGGTTTGGAGGTTGTTAATGAGCTTACAACCGGTGAGCCAGGCACTGGCAACAATAGCGGATATTATGTTCAGGATATGAAATGTGCCAGTCAGTATCTTGGTACAGTTGCAGTTGACAGAGGTGTCCTATACAGAACCAATTCAAACCGTTTCCCTCATTTGAGTTGCGGTTATCATTTTAGAGAGTTCCTTGTTGAGCAGGGTATTGATGTGCTTCCAGAGATTATTGACGCACTTGATTATCCTTGCAAAGCAGAGAGAAAAGTTGTAGCTGAGACCTATTCTCCTGAGCTTTGGAGAATTGTTGCAGTTACAAACCGTATAAGCAACAATATGTATGCAGAGACAATCCTTAAGACTATTGGAAAAGAGCTTACAGGTGTAGGAAGTTATGATTCTTCTTTTGTAGCTATTAACAGAGTCCTTGAGGGAATGGGTGTAGACCTTACAGGTTTTACACAGGAGGACGGTAGCGGCCTTTCACGCCAGAACTATGTTTCTCCTAAGTTCTTCTGCAACTACTATGATAAAATGCAGGACAGCCCTGCTTTTGCTGAGTTCTTTGAGAGCCTTCCTATGCCGGGTGGCCCTGGCACTCTAAAAAGTGTGCTTAAAAATGAGGACCAGAAAGTTAAAGACAGAATTCATGCAAAGAGCGGTTCTCTGTCTAATGTAAGATGTTATGCAGGTTACGTTCAGGGAAGCAAAAAATACGGTTTGGTAAGATTTGCTATCCTTACAAATAACTACTCGGTATCTACATCAAAGATGCAGCCTAAGATTGAGGGATTCATGAAGGCTTTGGCAACATGGAAATAATCATTGAACAACAATAATTCAAATACTTAAACGTTAATTTTACATTATGTTAACTCTTTCAAAAAAAGCGCAGGCAATGCCTGCTTCACCAATCAGAAAATTGGTTCCTTACGCAGATGCTGCTAAAAAAAGAGGTGTGAAAGTTTATCACCTTAACATTGGACAACCTGATATCGAGTCTTCTCCACAGGCACTTGAGGCTGTTAAAAATGCTGATCTTAAAGTTATTGAGTACTCAAATGCATTGGGTAACCTTTCATACAGAGAGGGCTTGGTTCAGTACTATAAAAGCGTAAACATCAATATTGAGGTTGCTGACCTTATC
>JAZLBB010000033.1:0-50015 GCA_045613465.1 Candidatus Egerieisoma sp. | reverse complement strand
TTGTATGCAAATCTTAGTATATCCTTTTTCTTGCTCTCCATTGCCATTTAAAAAACACTGCAAAATTAGAAATTATTCTTATTTTTGTAGATTATGGAGAAATTTATAGTATCGGCACGCAAATACAGGCCCAACAATTTTTTAGGCCTGGTTGGACAGGACAGCATAGCCACCACCTTAAAGAATTCAATTAAGAGGGAGCAGTTGGCGCATGCATATCTGTTTTGTGGTCCTAGGGGTGTGGGCAAGACTTCCACTGCCAGGATATTTGCAAAGACAATCAATTGTATGAATCCCGGAGCAGACCTTGAACCTTGCGGGGAGTGTGAATCATGCTTGTCTTTTGCTCAAGGCCGTTCATATTGTATTCATGAGCTGGATGCAGCTTCCAACAATTCTGTGGATGATATAAGGCTTCTTACCGAAAAGGTAATGATACCGCCTCAGATAGGAAAATACAGCGTGTATATTATTGACGAGGTGCATATGCTTTCGTCTGCGGCATTCAATGCTTTCCTCAAAACACTTGAGGAACCACCTGCACATGCAATATTTATCCTTGCCACCACAGAGAAACATAAGATACTCCCGACAATTCTTTCCCGTTGCCAGACATATGATTTTAACCGTATATCTGTGGAGGATATTGTTAAGAATATCTCATCAATAGCAAAACAGGAGGGGATAAAGATAGATGTTGATTCGTTACATGTAATTGCCCGTAAAGCTGACGGAGCAATGCGTGATGCCCTTACCCTGTTCGACCAGTGTGTGGCTTTTTGTGGAACAGAGATAGAGTATGCTTCAGTAATCAGAAACCTAAATGTGTTGGATTACGAGTATTATTTCAATATAATTGAGAGTTCGCTTAGCGGTAACTTTGCAAAATCGTTGCTTCTTTTTGATGAGATACTGGCAAAAGGTTTCAATGCACTGTATTTTATTGGTGGGTTGGGTTCTCATTTGAGGAACTTGCTTGTATGCAAGGATGCATCAACAGAAAAACTCCTTGAAATGGCACCAGCAGTAGCTCAGAGGTATAGGGAGCAGAGTGCAAAATTACCTGTGCGTTTTATCTATGAAGCATTGGGACATACAACCAAATGTGAAAGTGACTACAGACAAAGCAGCAATCAGAGATTATTGGTAGAGTTTTTGCTGGTAAAACTGTCGCAAATGCAGCAGAGTGGCACAGTTGTGCAACAGGGTTCTGCGCCGGCGGTGGAAGTTGGACAAATAAAGGCTCCTGTACAGCAAGAAGTTCCTGTAGAGGTTGTGGTACCACAAACTCCTGCTGCACCGGTAGCGGAAGTTACACCAAAGGTTGAGGAGATAAAGGTTCCACAGGTGGAGCAGCCTAAACATGATGTGGAGAAGGTGGTGAAAAAAGCTCAGGGTGGAATTTCCATCAGCAGTATTATTAAAAAGGCCCAAAGTACCCCTAAAGCCAGTCAGCAGGAGGTAATTACATCAAGTGAGCCGGTAACAATGGAAAGATTGAAGCTTGCATGGGCAAAAATGGCAGAGACACAGAACCAGTATCCAAGACTTGCAACTGCAATCAAGCAGACCGAGCCTGTGCTTAAAGAAGATAATCTTACAGTGGTGTTTAAGGTGGGTAATAGCGCCCAGCAGAGTTGGATAGAGAAGAATTCGTTGCCACAATTGATTGGATTTTTGCAGAAGGAGTTGGCTAACGGAGATGTGAAAATAGTTGTTGAGGTAATTGAGACAGCTCCCCAGAGCAAGGTCCCTTATACTCCGTATGAGAAGGCAGACCAGATGAGAAAGAATTACCCCGAAGTTGTTGAATTGACCAAGGATTTGGATTTAGATATTATTTAGAATATGCGTTTATATTGTACAGACCTAATAAAGGTTTATGGAAAACGTACCGTAGTAAAAGGTGTGTCGTTTGAGGTTACACAAGGAGAGATTGTGGGATTGTTGGGACCTAACGGTGCCGGTAAGACAACCAGCTTTTATATGATTACAGGCTTGATTAAGCCTAATGGTGGACAAATTTTCCTTGATAATGAGGAAATCACAGATTTGCCTATGTATATGCGCTCGCAGAAGGGACTTGGCTATCTGGCGCAGGAGGCGTCTGTATTCAGGAAAATGAGTGTGGAGGACAATATAATGTCGGTGATGGAGCATACAGATCTTACAAAAGAGCAAAGGATAGAAAGACTGGAGAGTCTGATTGCAGAGTTCAGGTTGGAGAAGGTGAGGAAGAGTTACGGTATTCAGTTGTCGGGAGGAGAAAGAAGACGATGTGAGATTGCACGTGCTCTTGCCACAGATCCAAAGTTTATCCTGTTGGATGAGCCGTTTGCAGGTGTAGACCCAATTGCGGTGGAGGATATTCAGCATATCATTGCAAAATTGAAGAACAAGAATATTGGTATTATCATTACTGACCATAACGTACATGAGACCCTTGCCATTACCGACAGGGCTTATCTGTTGTATGATGGTAATATTCTTGAAAGCGGTACCCCTGAGCAGTTGGCAAACAATCCTGAGGTTAGGAAGAGATATCTGGGACAGAATTTTGAATTGAGAAAAGCTGTGCTTCACAAGAGAGAAGGAGACGAATAAAAATTATGAAAAAGTTGTTTTTGGCGTTTTGCGCTGTATTGTCGTTGGTTGCGTGCAATCACTCCAGTAAGAGTGACAAACTATCTATGATAAGACCTGCATATCTTCAACCAGGTGATACAGTAGGTCTGATGGTGGTTTCATCGCCTATGATTCACAGACCGGGACAAACAGATACCCTTATAGAAGTGGTAAAATCGTGGGGTGTGAATGTAAAGTGTGGTAAGCATCTGTTCAAGCACGAGGCCACACCTTTCAATGTTACCGATAAGGAGAGGGCAGATGAGTTTATGGAGATGATAAATGATGACAACATTAAGGCAATTGTGTTTTACAGGGGAGGATATGGTGCTATCAGAACATTGGAATATCTGGATTTTGACCAGATAAGGAAAAAAGCCAAATGGATTGTAGGTTTCAGTGATGTAACCACTTATCACCTTGCACTGCAGAGAAACGGTATAGAGAGTATTCATGGTCCTATGTTGAGCTCATATTGGCAGACAAAGCGTCCTGATCCTGCAGCCAATTCAGTGGGAGATGCCTTGTTTGGTAGGGTAAAGAGCTACAAGATTGATCCGCATCCTTATAATAAATTTGGTACTGCCTCCGGCAAACTTGTTGGCGGCAATATGACACTAATTTCCATAGCAGAGGGAACACCTTATGATATTCCTGTTGATGACAATACCATTATCTTTATTGAGGAGATAGGGGAGAGTATGAATGCCATTGATGGAATGATGCAGCAGTTGAAAAAGAGTGGCAAACTGGCAAAAGCCAAAGCTTTCCTTGTGGGTAACTTTACAGATATTGATGATATTGAGGATCCATGGGGGGTAGCGCCGCAGGATCTGATAAAACGTTATACCGATGAACTGGATGTTCCTGTGATATTCGGATTCCCGGCAGGACACGGCAGACCTAATTTAGCCATGTATACAGGACGTGAGGTAACAGTTACAGTAAATGAGAATGGGGCAGAAATTTCTTTCTAGCCCCATTTTTTATTTATCTGATTTTTAAATCATTGTACAAAAAGACGACGTAACTTTTGCGGCCCCTTCAAGCTGCCATTTTGGAGTTGATGTTGCACCGCATATGCCAACAGAGTCTCCGTCTGTAAACCATTGAGGGTCTATCTGGTCTACAGTTTGAATATGGTATGATCTTGGGTTTACGGATTTGCACAAATCGTACAGCACTTTACCGTTAGAGCTCTCTTTTCCGCTAATAAATACAATTACAGAGTGTTTTTTTGCAAAAGCAACAAGATTCTTATGTCTTTGTGCAACTTGTCTGCAGATAGTGTCGTGTATCTTAAAATTTTCCAATGATCCCCCTGCTGCAATAATCCTCTCTTTTATTGCTGAACAGATATCAGCATATTCTTGTGGATCTTTGGTGGTTTGTGAGAAAATCTGTATTGGTTTTGTGAAATCAACTTTTGTGAGGCTTGTAACGCTGTCCACAACTATGGCGTCGCCGGCAACTTGTCCTACGAGGCCGTTAACCTCGGCATGTCCTATTTTCCCAAAAATTACAATTTGTCCATTCTCTTTGGAGTAAGTGTCTCTTATCCTCTCCTGTAATTTAAGGACCACTGGACAGGTACAGTCTATCAAAGTTATATTTCTCTCTGCAGCCAGGGCATATGTTGTTGGGGGTTCTCCATGAGCCCTGATAAGTACAGTTGTATCTGAAAGTTCCTTCATCTTCTCCAGATTTACAACTTCCAATCCAATACTGTTGAGCCTCTCCAATTCTGAGTTGTTGTGTACAATTGCACCAAGGGAGTAAAGCGCAGATGTCTCCTTTAATTTTGACTCAGCTTTCTCTACCGCCCTAATGACTCCATAGCAGAAGCCTGAACCCTCATCTATTTCAATATCAAGATGCATAATTTATTTCATATGAAGTCCAAAGCGCTCCAAAAGAATACAGTTTAACCATACAAACTGTTCTGGAATGCTCATATTGCTGTTGTCTAAAAGGAGTGCATCATCAGCTTTCCTAAGTGGTGAAACCTCTCTGGTCTGGTCTATATGGTCTCTCTCCTTCAGGTTTGCCAATACTGCATCGAATGTCTCTTTGGCGCCGGCTTCCTGAAGCTCCTTAAATCTTCTTTGGGCCCTTACCTCTACAGAAGCTGTCATAAATATTTTAAGCTCTGCATTAGGAAATACAGATGTGCCGATATCCCTGCCATCCATAACAACTCCTTTTGTCTCTCCAAACTTTCTTAGGATGGCATCTACATACTCCCTTACAAAAGGCAGTGCAGCAATCTTGCTCACCTTATTGGATATGTTAAGTGTCCTGATCTGCTTCTCCACGCATGCATTGTTGAGGTATGTTTGGGATTTGCTGTCGGGACCAAGCTTAAAGGAAATCTTGTTGGCAGGAAGGGTGAGTTTTAATCCCTCCTCATCAATTTTTCCCTTATTGTCTATAAATCCATTGGTAAAAGCATAGTATGTTACTGCACGGTACATTGCCCCTGTATCTACATAAAGGTATCCCAGTCTTGCTGCTACCTGTTTTGCAAAGCTGCTTTTTCCTGTTGACGAATGGCCGTCTATGGCTATGATAATTTTAGATTGTTCCATAAGGGCAAAAATACAAAAAAACTTATCTTTGTAAAACAATGTTTTATACATAAGAAGAACAGATGAGAACGGCAATACTTGATTTGGGTACAAATGTCTTTAATATGATTTTGGGCGAGTTTACCCCACAAGGAGAATACAAGATTGTAAAAGAGTATAAGTGTGCGGCCAAGCTGGGTGCAGGGGGGTTGGCAGACGGTTTTATCGCCCCGGTGGCATATGAGACAGCTACAGCGGCTCTTGAGAAGATAATGGATGTGATAGAGAAGGCAGGTGGAGCTGATGAAATTATCCCTTATGCAACATCGGCAGTAAGAGATGCCAAGAATGGCGCAGAATTTGCTGAGTATTTGAACCGCAAGTTTGGTTTTAAGGTGCGGATTATCCCTGGGGAGAGGGAGGCAGAGCTCATCTTTAAGGGTATAATGGAGAGTGTAGGAGATTTGAAGGGGGCAGATGGAAAGTTTGCATCAGGGGAGAATGCCTTAATGCTGGATATTGGAGGAGGAAGCAATGAATTCATTATAACCAATGGAGCAGAAATTCTTTGGAAAAGGAGCTTCCCGATAGGTATGGCCCGTATGAGGGAGCAGTTTGCATATGAAGATCCTATTCCAGCAGATGTGGTGATGAAGTTTGTTCAGTTCAACGAGGAGGTGCTTGAAGAGTTGTGGGAGATGGTGGAGAAATATACCCCTTCGGTGTTTATAGGGTCGTCGGGATCATTTGACACATTTAAAGATCTTATTTATAATTGTGGTTATGATGAATTACCGTCTATAGAACTTGCAAAGGGAGATTTGAAGAATTTGAATGATACCCTGGTAGCATCGTTGCCGCAGCAGAGACTAAAGATGCCTGGAATGTCACCAATTAGGGTAGATTATATTGTCCTGGCTTCAATTTTTACACAGTATATCTTGGACAGATTGCAGCCAAGGATTGTTTATCAGTCATCCTACTCGCTTAAGGAGGGAGGTATGAAGGAAGAGTTTGACAAATATTTATTAAACAGTAAGATATGAAGATACTGATTGTGGATGATGAGAAAAGCATCCGTTTTGCACTAAAGGATATCATTGAGTTTGAGGGGCACGAGGTATCCCTTGCTGCAGATGGAAAAGAGGGTTTGGAAATGGCTCTTGCAGGAAATTTTGATGTGATTTTCTCAGATATAAAGATGCCTGTGATGGATGGCGTGGAGATGTTGGAAAAACTTGTTGATAATGGCGTGGAGTCTGCCGTAGTTATGATTTCTGGCCATGGTACTATAGATACTGCAGTGGATTGTATAAAGAAAGGGGCATTTGATTTTATACAAAAGCCTCTTGATCTTAACCGTATCCTTATAACTCTTAAAAATGCAACAGACAAGACTTCATTGGTTAAAGAGACCAAGATACTTAAGAAGAAGGTAGAGAAAGTTGCCGGAATACCTGAAATTGTAGGAGAGTCTGCAGCTATTGTTAGGATTAAAGAGATGATTGAGAGGGTTGCAGCAACAGATGCAAGGGTGTTGATAACAGGTTCAAATGGTACAGGTAAAGAGTTGGTGGCAAGATGGCTGCATGAAAAGAGCAATCGCAAGAATATGCCTTTTGTTGAGGTGAATTGTGCTGCAATTCCTGGGGAGCTTATTGAGAGTGAGCTGTTCGGTCATGTGAAGGGTTCTTTTACCGGTGCAGTTAAGGACCATAAAGGAAAGTTTGAGCAGGCAGATGGCGGTACTCTTTTCCTTGATGAGATTGGTGATATGAGCTTGAGTGCGCAGGCTAAGGTGCTCAGGGTATTGCAGGAGAATAAGTTGAGCCGTGTGGGCAGCGATAAGGACATTAATGTTAAGGTTAGGGTAGTTGCGGCTACTAACAAGAACTTGCTTGAGGAGATTGAGAAGGGTAATTTTAGGGAGGATCTTTATCACAGGTTGAGTGTGATTGTGATCCATGTACCTTCTTTGGCTGAGCGCAAGGAGGATATTCCATTGTTGGTTAACCATTTCATTGAGCAGATATGCAATGAGACCGGAATGGCGCAGCGTTCAATTGATGCGGATGCAGTTGCGGAGCTTCAGAAACATGTCTGGACCGGAAATATCCGAGAGCTCAGAAATGTTACGGAGCGTCTGCTTATTTTGGGCAACCAGACAATAACCAAGGAGGATGTGCAGTTGTACGCATCTCCACTTTTCAGATAATACGGAAACTAAACTAGAAAAACAGATACAAGAATGGCAACACAAGTACTAATAAAGACTACATTAGGAGATATTAAGGTTAAACTTTATGATGAGACACCCCAGCACAGGGACAATTTTGTAAAACTGGTAAAGGAGGGTTACTACAACGGTACACTTTTCCACAGGGTGATAAAGAACTTTATGGTTCAGGGTGGTGACCCTGATTCAAAAGGTGCTCCTGCAGGCAAGTCATTGGGTACAGGAGGTCCTGGATATACCGTTCCTGCTGAAATTGTTTATCCTCAGCTGTTTCACAAAAGAGGTGCACTTGCTGCGGCAAGGCAGGGAGATGAGGTAAATCCGCAGAGGAACTCGTCGGGAAGCCAATTCTACATTGTGTGGGGTGATGTTTATGCTGGTGGAAAACTTGGTCAGATGGAGAAACAGATGAATATGATGGTGGAGCAGGAGGTTTTCAATGCTTTGGCAGCTGAGCGCAAGGCGGAGATTATGGATTTGCGCCGCAACAGGGACCAGGCTGGTCTTATGGCTTTGCAGGATGAGTTAATTGCCCTTACAAAGGCAACTGTGAAGGAGCGTGGAGGTTTTAAATTTACCCCAGAGCAGAAAGAGGCCTATAGCACTATTGGCGGAACTCCTCATCTTGATAACCAGTATACTGTATTTGGAGAAGTGGTTGAAGGTCTTGATGTGGTTGAGAAAATCCAGGACTGTGCTACAGCGCGCGGTGACAGACCAAAAGAGGATATTGTAATGACAATGGAACTTTTGTAAAACAATAGTCTGCTATTGATATTGTGAACAAAAAAACTGGGACATGATGATTAGAACATGTCCCAGCTTTTTTTATTTGTCAAATATTATTCGGAGTCTTTAACAGTCCAGGTACTACCTGATTGAACTGCAGTTTTTCCATCAACCAAGTATTCTATTGGATTTACTGAGAATGTTCCGCCAGAAATGTTGACTTCAATAGTTTTTCCCTGATTTTTATGCTCCATGATATCTCCATTGAAAGTTCCGCCTGAAACATTGATTGTGCCTCCTGTAGGAAGTGCATACAAGCAATACCTGTCAGATGTAATTTTACCGGCAGTAACATTAATTGTACTGCCATAAGCAGCTCCTAAAGCAAAGCCAACACTCGGACTTGGCTTACTATCACCATGAGTAATGGTAGCACCGTTAACATTCAATGTTCCATCTGCAGAACATTCTATAGTTCCGTAAGTACCGCTGGTTATAATTTCTGTTTCATCATCAAAATTGAACGAACCACCTGCTATAACCATAGCAGCACCATTACCATCTGTGCGGGTGTTTTTTACTTTAAGATTTTCTACATTTAAAGTCAAATTCTTTTGTTTTATTCCGTAAGGTGTACCTTCAAAATTATAACCACCTTCGGCATAGAAGGATGTCTTTACTTTATCTGTTCCACCGTCTATTGTACCATTTTTGATAGTAACAGCTATATCATCACCTGATTTCTTTGCATCAATCAACAACATACAATAGAACTCATTATCGCCATCAAAATATTTAAAATCATCTGCTGGAGAGATTGTGTACTCATTCAAATCCAGAGACAGAGATTTTGTAATTATCAATGTTTCAGACAGGCTTATCTTCCTCAAAAGAGTTACTTCATTACCATTACTGGCGGAAATGGCAGCATTCAAATCATTATACAATTCACCGCTTACTTTTGCAAAAGCTCTGTCTGTAACAATTACCAAACCGTTTGCCGGTTCAGAAGCAAAGTAGCCACCTTCCTTTAATGCATCTTTATAACTTTCGGCAAACTTAATTGAATTTCCTGAAAAGTATATGCTACCCACCAATTTGCCTTTAATTGTACCTTTTATTGTTACATCTATGCCTGTAAAGGGGCCTGTTTCACCAGCAAATTGACTATCAATGCTCAATACATAACTGTAATTACCCGTTGCTGTAATTTTACTCTCTTCATCAACAGTTAAAGTAATATCGTTATCGCGAAGAGCAATTGCTGCAAAGGAATTGCCAGCTACATCATTATTTCCCATTGAGCTATACAGAGTAGAATTTTTAAAGTCAAACTTTGATTCTTTGGACCCAGGTTTTGCATATAATGCATTGTAGCCGCCAATAGTAGAAGCTGTTGCTGTAAGTTGAGTCTTAACAAAAGTAATTATAGCATAACCAGCTTTAGAACTGATATTGGAATTATTGATAGTTACTACGGTGCCATGGGTAGAACCTCCAATGGTTAACGGTTGAGGACTTCCATAAGCAGAAGTGTTATCAGCAATTAATGTCACCTTGTCTAGAGACAGATTTACAGCAGTACGAGTATCTATACAACGTTGTGCACATTCAATTGTTACATTATTAAAGGTGGCATTGTTATATATCTCAAATGCTTTCTGCGCTGTAGAAGTTATCTTATAGCCGTTACCATCAAACACTAATGGATTTTGGACTTTTATAATTTCAGTCAAGCCAATAATGTCATTGCCCAATACAATATTCTCTCCTTTGGTTAACGCTGCTTTCAATTCATCAGCCGTGTTTACTTTTGTGGAAATGATACCACTGCCATTGTTAGTGATTGAAGTAACTTCAGCACCCTCCTCAATTACTACATTACCACCATTAATGGTAAGGTTATCAATTTGTACACCAGATTTGACAATCAAAGTATTGGTAGCGGTAGTAGCAGTAATTGTTGTAAAATTACCTGCGCCAAGTTCAACGGTTGCTGTTGGCGTATTAATTGTCATAGAAGATTCATATGTATCGTCTACATTCACAATAAGGTTCTGTACAGACTCTTCTGGAATGTTTCCCGCATTTTCTTGTGAAATTGTCAATTCCTTATTTGCTGCTTCAGAAGAAAAATCCATTACTACGGTACTTCCTTCAACCACAGGAACAGATACAGAAGGTGTATTAGTGTCTTCAACATCTTCAATAACAACATGAATGTTCTTGTTATTATCATTCAAACTACTCAAAATCTCGTTGGCATCAGCTATACTACTTGCTTCCTGATAAGTGGCATTGGCTGTATATATATGGGCACGTTGCACTGTCTTGTCTGACCAATTGGCCAGAATCTTTTCAGAAAGTTTATTTCCACTATTATCCATTTCTTGTAAAGAAAGAACAATAGATTCATATGTGCCTACTGGCAATGGAAGGTAAAGGGTCTTATTATTATTTTCTCCAGTGACAGGATTAAACTTTACAATTATATTGTCATGAGCCAGTCCGTCTTCTTTATGTACAAGGTAAACATTATCATTGTTTTCATCTGAGAAATCTGCATTGAACGTTCCTGCAATAGTTTTGGAGGCCTCAATTGTTATTTGATTATAGCCTACGGGTATATTGCTTAGGTTTACGCGAAGTATTCCAGCCAAATGTTTGAATGCAACAGAAGAATTATTGAATGTTCCCCACATTGGGATTTGTATAGGGTTTTTGCTCTCATTCTCAACCTCTGTAAAATCCAAAGTATTGGGCAATGTCACAGTTAGTACTTTATTTGTGTATGTGTTGTCCACCCTATACGGATATGAAACCATTGTGACATCTGCATCATCAGGTAATGCAGTGCCATTTTCTACAGGGGTGAAGTTGTTGTTTTCTGATGAATACCCATAATTGTAAGTATTGCCGGAAATGGTGAAAAATGTAAAGATATCCCCTGAAGTCCAGCTCAAGTTGTTTCCGTTGTCAATAGACATACGGGTGCTGTTGGATTTTTGCTCAATGGAGGCAGTTATAATTTCATTTTTATACTTAATTCCACCAGAAACATCTTCTTTACTGCAACTTGTAAGAATAACCAAAACGGTAGTAAATGCGTAGAGTAAATTTTTCATTGTCTTTTGTTTTTTGTTTTTACCAAGTTCCACCATCTTCAGTATCTTCAATACTGTTTGCAAATCCTTTTTCTATTTCTACCTCAATAATTTCAATATGAGGCGTTTCATAAGCGAGTGTTTTTTTTGTCATAATTGTGCTTGTATTACTTATTGTTTTCAATTGTTCGTTTGTAAATAATCCCATTTTAGCAAAGATAGAAAAATTTGTTATAATTACAAGATATAAAGCTCATTTAAAAAGCTGGTATTGATAAATTTAGCAATACCAGCTTTAAATTTTATAACAGATTAGTTTCTATATATATTCAACCTCAATATTATATTTCCAACGATTAAAGTAAAGGTTTTCGGCTTTCCACTCTACCTCGCCACGCTGGAAATCTACTGTTTCACTTCTAGGGTGGTTCTTGGCTGGGAAGAATGTTCCTGAGTAATCTTCATTTATATAATATCGGTGGCTGTCTATACCTCCCATATAAAAATTACGGATCTTAGGGTCATTGCTGGATACAAGTCCAAATGAAGCATCTACCGGTACCCATCCAATGCCTTCAAAGTATATTTCAGACCAGTCATGCATGCCTCCCATGCCAGGATGTGCTACAAATCCGCTTTGCCATTTTGCAGGGATGCCGGCGTAGCGGGCCATGGTAATGAATGTGAGGCCTACTTGGCCGCAGTCTCCGTGTCTGTTCTTCAATACATACTCAGGTATGTTTTCAATTGTGGAGTATTCCCTTGCACTTGCCCATGGGATGTTTTCTGCAATGTAGTTGAAGATCTTTAGTGCCTTGTTGTATGGGTTTGTTTCACCGGCAATGAGACTGTCGGTAATTTTTTTCAGCTGGGGGGTGAAGATTATATGTGTATTACGTTCTACAGTGTATTTTTTGTGAAGTTCGCTTTCTGTGTCGTAAGGTTTTACGTCATCTGCACCAAAATTGAACCAGTGGTCGTAGGTTTTAAGTTCCAGCTGATAGCCGAATTTCATGGCACTGTCTTTAACTGCTATGCTCTCCATGTATATGCTTTTGTGTGCATACTCGTCGGGAGAAATGATGTAGTTTTTGTGGGATGTAGAAAGGAGTTTTATGTTGGAACTGCGTTTGTTCTCTCTTGGAAATGGCATCCAGACTCTTATGGTTTCACCTTCAGGTACCTCATTGGGTTTTACAGTTATTGAATATGTGATTCTCATTTTTTGAGGTTTTGAGAGGTGCTCAATTTGCCCTTTCTTGGTTTGTGCAACCACTGGTGGGATGTGTGCAGCCTTAAAGATGTCAAGATCGTCGGGATGAATACCTTTAACTTTGTCCCACTGGGCCTTTGCCTCTTTGTCTATTCTGAAGAGGTTCCTTGTGGCTCCCCAGAAGTATTTCTTGGTACCGTCTATGATCATGCATTCAAGAGCTCCAGTGCTCTCCCAGCGGGCAATCTGCTCCGGAGTGACATCTGGGATAATCCCCTTTATGTAGGCTATTACCGTTGTGTCATCTTCTGTAAATTCCCCTTTAGTGCGGCGCATTGTCTCCACTTTTGCATTCAGGTCCCATATCTCACCGGGTGAAAGTTCTTCAGTGGCAATTTTGGTCCGGATCATCTGCTCTGTGCAGGTGAAGTTGCCATTAGCAATGGCTTCAGAGATAGAGTTGTCGCTTATTTGTTTGGATTTGCATGAGAATACTATAAATGCAATAAGGAGAATTTTTAAGAAGCTTTTCATATTTTAGTTTTATTTATCGTTGTCTCTTTTTATAAAACCTTGTAAATCAGGTAGCTATAAAATAAGGTTTGCGTATTTTATGCAAACCTTATTTTATAGAGTGTTAATAATCAGTTAGTTGTACAAAGAGACAACGTAACTTTAAAAAGTTAAAAAATTATAGGTATTCTACATTCATTTTGTATTTCCAACGGCCAAAGTAAAGGTTTTCTCCTTTCCATTCAACCTCGCCGCGCTGGAAGTCTACTGTTTCGCTACGCAAGTGGTTTTTTGCAGGGAAGAAATTGCCGCTGTAGTCTTCGTTAACATAGTATCTGTATGCATCAATTCCGCCAAGGTAGAAGTGGTATACGTCGTCGTTCTGGTTAGGAACAAGTCCAAATGATGCATCTACAGGTACCCAGCCAATGCCCTCAAAGTATGCCTCAGCCCAATCATGAAGGTTGACTTCACCTGGATGAAGCATCCAGCCACTCTGCCATTTTGCAGGGATGCCGGCGTAACGGGCCATTGTAATGAATGTTAGTCCAACCTGACCGCAGTCTCCGTGGTTATTCTTTAGTACGTAAGCAGGGATATTGTCCAATGTTGCATACTCTCTTGCACTGGCCCATGGGTAAGTTTTTGAGATGTGGTCAAAGATCTTCCTTGCTTTGATGTATGGGTTGGTCTCACCTGCAACAAGGGAATCGGTAAGTTTCTTTATCTCAGGTGTAAAGATTACGTGTGTGTTGCGCTCTGCAGTGTATTTTTTGTAAAGTTCGCTATCTGTATTGTAAGGTTTTACATCATCTGCAGTAAAGTGGAACCAGTGGTCTGCAACGCTCAATTCAAGTTCGTATCCGAATGTTATTGCACTGTCCTTGATAGCTTTTGCCTCCATGTAGATGCTTTTGTGCTCATAGCTGTCGGGAGAAATGATGTAATCCTTATTGGTGGTGGAGATAAGTTTTACGTTGCTGCTGCGTTTGGTCTCTCTTGGATAAGGCATCCATACTCTAATCATCTCACCTTCAGGTACCTCGTTAGGTTTTACTGTGATTGTGTAGTTAATCTTGAATTTCTTAGGTTTGCCTAAATTCTCAATTTTGTTTTTTGATGTCTTCTCAACAACTGATGGAATATAGTCTGCCAAGAATACATCAAGCTCATCTGACTGTCTTCCTTTAACATCCCAGTGCGCTTGAGCCTCCTTGTCAATTCTGAAGAGGTTTCTTGGAGCAGCCCAGAAGTATTTCTTTACGCCGTCTATCATCATGCACTCAAGTGCACCGGTACTCTCCCAATGTGCAATCTGCTCTGGGGTTACCTCAGGGATTATTTTTTTGATGTATGCCAATACAGTTGTATCATCTTTGGTGAAATCCTGTCTGATGCGATCCATAGTTTGGATTTTTGCATCCAACTTCCAAATCTCGGCTGGAGTAAGTTCCTCGGTTGCAATTTTTACTTTTATCATTTGTTCAGCAGAGGTGAAATTACCTTGAGCAATAGCTTGGTCTATTGTTTCGTCAGTGATTTGAGGCATCTGGCATGAGTAAACTGCAAATGCCAACAGTAATAATGTCAAAAGTTTTTTCATGGTATTGGTTTTATTGTGTTTGCATAAAAAAGCCGTTCCCTGACTGGAAACGGCTATAAAGTTAGGAAAAAATCCTTAAATATTATCTTACACGCTCTGAGTAGCTTCTGTCCTCAACTTTTACGCGGATTTTCTCACCCTGGTTGATGAACAAAGGAACCATAATTCTTGCGCCAGTCTCCAAAGTACACTCTTTCTGAGCATTGGTTGAAGCTGTATCACCTTTAACAGCTGGCTCAGTGTAGGTAACCTCCAACTCTACGAACTGAGGAAGCTCGCAAGTAAGGCATCTCTCCTCGTCTGCAAGGAACATCATCTCTACATACTGACCCTCTTTCATAAGGTCTGCGTTGTCTACGAAATCCTCCTCAAGGTGAATCTGCTCGTAAGTCTCATTGTGCATGAAGTTGAAGCCAGTCTCATCTTTGTAAAGGAACTGATAAGGTCTTCTCTCAACAGTGATGATCTCAATTTTCTCACCTGCACTGAAAGTGTTCTCAAGGATTTTACCGTTCTCAAGGTTTCTGAATTTTGTTTTTACAAAAGCAGGACCTTTACCTGGTTTTACGTGCTGGAAATAAATCAATTGACAAGGTTTGCCATTGTAGTTGAAGAACAAACCGTTTTTAAAATCTGCAGTAGTTGCCATATTTTTATATACTATATTATTGATATTCGTGCGAAAAGCGGTGCAAATATACTATAAGTTTGCGATTTACAAAAATAGACACATTATGCTGACAAAGATTTCAGCACAATATGCGCTCTGCATAACCCATTTATATTTGGTATTCCCGACGATTTATTCCCTTTCTATGCGCAACTGTTGTATCTGGTTACCTTTTTCCTGGGTCATCACAAAAAGTGTGATTCGGAATTTTTCGCCTCCTGCACTTAAACTTCCTATTGCATAGGTTAGGGGAGCCTTACCGCTCTTGTGTATGATTGAGAAGGATTTTGGTGTGTAGTTTACAAAGAAATCTTTCATTATCTGAGTTGCCTGAACTTTGCTGCATGAACTTACCGATCCAAGTATGTCCAGTTCAAGATTGCTTGCAAACCATGCCGAAAGCTTGTCTGCATCTCCGTATTGGATATATTTTCCTATTGGAACAAATACGTCGGCCTGCTTTTGTGCAAAAGTATAGGTAGCAGACATGATTGTCAATATAATGAGCAATAGGTATCTTTTCATAATTCTGTTACTGATTTAATTGTGCAAATAACGGCATTAAACTTGCAAAAAACAAGCCATATTCCTAATTTTGTTTGTATGAAGATTACTTTACTTACAGTTGGAAAAACAGCCTTTTCGTATATAAATGAAGGAATTGCCATTTATGAAAAGCGTCTGGGACATTATGTGAATTATGCTAAGGTTGAGATCCCGGAGCTAAAAAATGTTCAGGCATTGAGCCAGGAACAGATAAAGGAGAAAGAGGGGGAGCTTATACTTAAGAATATTAAGAATACGGATGATGTTATTCTGTTGGATGAGAGGGGAAATACATTTACATCTGTGGAGTGGGCTGTACATTTGCAGAAGAAGATGAATTATGAGGGAAAGGATATAGTCTTTGTTATAGGAGGGGCGTATGGGTTCTCTCCAAAAGTATATCAAAGGGCAAACAGCAAGATTTCCCTTTCCAAAATGACTTTTTCCCATCAAATTATAAGGGTAATTTTTCTTGAACAACTCTATAGAGCTTTTACAATAATTAAAGGTGAGCCATATCACCATGAGTAATGATTTGCAATGGCAGGATTTGCAACAGAGATAAGGAATAGGTTGCGTAATGCGGCTGTCTGGGTAATCCGGCACAGGACTGCTGTGCTGTTTGGCCTTGCAGTGGTACTTGCCGTGCTGTCTTGTTTTACTGTGCCGTGGGGCGTAGAGATAGAACAGGAGGCTGGCAGGATGGAGAAAAGGATTCATGCCAGACAGCAGATATTGCAGGGATATGTGCAAAAGGCTCTTGAGATACCGGTGGAGGAGTGGATGAGATTTGATGATCTGCCTGATGATATGGTCATTTACCGTTATAATGCAGATACTCTCCAGTCTTGGGCCAATCAGTTTCCTGTTGCCAATGATGAGGTGGATGTGCTTACCTTGTGGTATAGGATAAACCATTTGAACAGCAGAAGTTTGTTTAATGCGCCGCTTGCATATTTAACAGATCAGGAGCAGTATGTGAACTTGGGTTCTGCCTGGTATGTGGTTAAGGTCTACCGTAAGGGTACTATAAAGGTTATTTCAGGCTTGCTCATTAAGACAGAGTATCTTTCAAACAATACCATACTTGCCAGTAAGATAAATCCATATCTTGAGGTTAAGAGAAGAATTGCCATCAGCCCTGTAACTTTTGATGAAGGTTTGGTTGTACGGGGAATAGATGGTGGAGTACTCTTTTCTTTGAGTGATGAATACAGGTCGTTGTTGGGCAGCGCCTCTATGCCGTTAAGGTGGTTGGCCATATTACTGTTCTGTGGGGCAATGTATTCGTTCATTTATAACAGGCGAACCTTTAAGGTGTTATGGATGTATCTGTTAGGACTGACAATGGTTAGGGCAATATGTTTTGGCCTTACACCTGCATTGAGATTCAGTTCAGAACTTTTCTCTCCAAACCTTTATGCAGATGTGGGATTGTTCTCTTCATTTGGAAACTTCCTGCTCAATAATCTTTATGTATCATTAGTTGCACTTGGAGTTTATCTGCTCAGAAAGAAAATATTACTGGCATACAAACATGCAGGAGAGTGGAGCAGGAGAGGTTATATGGTACTGTTGGGTGTGTATATAGCAGGATTGCTGTTCTACATAGATTACGTCTTCAGATCGCTTATAAACAACTCCAATATTGTACTTGAGCTATATAGGCTGGAGGAGTTGAGTGTATATTCAATAATAGCGTATGCTTCTTATGCATTGTTGTTTACAGCTTTGTTATTCTCATTGCAGCTGGTGATTCCAATGCTCCCATTTGTAAAGAGATTCTCTATATTGCGTCCGCGTAACCTGATATTGTTCATTGCAGCAATATCACTTTACACTATGCTTGTAGTAGGAAGTCTGGGCTTGAAAAAAGAGACAGAGAACAGCAAGGTGTGGTCTAATAAACTGGCAGTTGAAAGAGATATAGGATTGGAGTTGCAGTTGAGGTCTATAGAAAGCAAACTTAAAAGAGATCCAATTATTGCTGCAATGCTGTCATTGCCACAGGAGAGGTACAGCCTTATTCAGAACAGAATGGAGGAGTTGTATCTCAAAGGTGTAAGCCAGAAATATGAGATAAGCATAACAATCTGCCGTCCAAATGATATGTTATTGGACAGCAAATGGCAGCAGATGGTTGACTGCTCTAAGTTTTATGAGGATATGCTTAGTGGCGGCGTACCACTTTCGGAAGGTTCAAATTTCTTCTTCCTTAATAATTACACTGGTAGGGTGAGCTATCTTGGAGTACTCAGGTATAATAGCTTGCAGGGTCCTATTACAATGTATATAGAGATGGAATCAAGGTATACCAGGGATGTAATGGGGTATACTGCAGTGTTGTTTGATTATAAGGCCTCCGATAATGTGAATATGCCAAATGCCTATTCATACGCAAAATATATAGACAACCGCCTGGTTATCTACAAAGGAAGTTATATATATCCGATGATATGTAATCCCGACGATTTCCTTCATGGATCATCGGTAGTAAAGGAAGACGATTATTTGCATTTTGTTACCAGATCAGACAATGACAACATTATTATAATAACAAGGGAGCAGAGGAGTATATATCATTATCTTGTGTCATTCTCATACCTTATGCTTTTTTATGGTGGAGTGGCGTCATTGTTTGTTAACGGACGAAGGATAGGGAAGAGAAGTTTGAGAATAAGACTCCCAAAGAACTCATTCAGGAGAAAAATTACCTATTTGATTACCTCTTCACTGGTGGTCTCTCTAATCTGTATGGGATTTGGTAGTGTGTTGTTCTGTTTGAATTACTATCGGGAAAATAACCGTATTCAAATGGAGGAAAGGCTACAGACTGTGCAGCAGACATTGAATGATTTGTGTAAATATGCAGAGAGCTACAAACAGATAAATACTGCAACTGTATTCCAGTCTTTGGAAAGGTTGTCAAAGAATACTCAGGCTACAATCAACCTATTTGATCCGCATGGCCGTCTGATCCGTTCTACTCAGCCGGAACTGTTTGACCGTTACCTTTTGGCATCAAGGATAAATCCGGAGGCATATTATCAGTTGGTTCATGAAAACAGGATGCAGGTTATTGCCAAAGAGAGACTGGGAGAACTTCACTACTCATCACTATATGCCCCTATATATAATGTGGAGGGAACGCTGGTAGCAATAGCCAATATTCCTTATTTTGTAAAGGACTCGTATATAGCTGGTGGAGATGTTTCATCCATTCTTGCAACAATTATCAACATATATATTCTGCTGGTGTTGGCAGCTATATTTGGAGGTACTGCTTTGGCTAATCAGTTGTCAAAACCATTGGCAGAAATTGGACGTAAGATGAAGTTGATAGATGTATCCAAGAAGACGGAACATATCAACTACCGCAATAAAGATGAGTTGGGAGAGCTGGTGGGTGCGTACAATAAAATGGTTGATGATCTGGAGGCCAGTACACAGAAACTTGCACAGACAGAGAGGGAGCAGGCATGGAGTGAAATGGCAAGGCAGATTGCCCATGAGATAAAGAATCCTCTCACACCTATGCGTTTGAGTATACAGCATCTGATACGTATGAAACAGCGTGGTGTTGAGGGGTGGGAAGACAAATTTGAAGATGTGGCATCTTCTATCTTGGAGCAGATAGATATTTTGTCAGAAACAGCATCGGAGTTCTCGAGTTTTGCAAAGTTCTACTATGAGGAGACAAGCGTTCTTGATCTTGCGGAGCTTATCAATGACCAGAGGGTTTTCTTTGATACCCGAGAAAATATAAAGATAGCATACAGCTATTGTCATAGGGAGTGTATGGTACATGTGAGGAAGGGACAGATAATAAGGGTACTGGTAAACCTTGTGTCAAATGCAATTCAGGCTGTAGAGGATGGTGGCGGATATATACGTATTACACTTGGAGAAGATGCCGGTTGGTATATTGTTTCCATTGAGGACAATGGTCCTGGTGTAAAACCAGAAGACGAGCATAAACTATTCAAGCCAAACTTTACCACAAAGAGCAGTGGAACAGGTCTTGGCCTTGCCATCTGTCGCAATATCATAGAGCAGAGCGGAGGCAAGATCTCATACAGGCGTTCAGAATTGGGCGGTGCATGTTTCTCATTCACCTTGCCGGTGTATGAGGTGTAGTGTAAAGACAACGGTAAATTCATCATCGTTACTCAGATATTCTGACAGCAGTTACAAAAATTGGATAGATTACATTATAAATAGTTACTCTTTGATTGTAATAAAGCTCGGTATTGTACCGGGCTCTTTCCGTTTATCCTCAGTTTGATTGTATATTCGTAACTAAAGCATCCTACTGCTATTCCCTGTTTTATTGTCTTTATTTTTGAAATGGAGATACCATTATAAAAAAGAAAAAGTTTCCGTCGGGAATAAAAGTTTTTCTTTTTCTGGCATTGATTTATGCTATGTCATGTTATTTTCGCCGGTAAATAATTCACTCAATGAAAAATGTTTGTGCAGATGAGCAGAAGCTTGATGATGATATGAAGGTTCTGGTTGAAAGGGTAATATCTGATAAGATGGAGATTTCAGAGTTGTGGGAAATAGATGAGTGTGTGAGGATACTATGTGATTTGAATATGAAATAATTGTTAAATTTGTTTCCATATAGTGTTAGTTTATGGATTTGGAAATAGCCAATATATCTGAAGCAACCAAAAGGAATTGGAGTAAACTTAATCCCGACAGATTGGACAAATTGACTTCCAGAGCAAACAAGAGTTGTTCTACCAAAAGGGTGTTGCCTGGAAATGTAAAAGAGATTGGCAGGATTAAGGACTTTGTTGATACTCTTGTACTCATGAATGAGAGTGTGGGTAATATTATTTATTCTCTATGCCTACAGAAAATTTCTTTGAGCGGTTCGGCGTGTAACATACAGAGATTTATTGGAGAATATTCTTCGTTTAAGGACTTGAAAATCTCAATGCCTGAAGAGTTGCTCTATGATGGGGCTGCTGACTGGATAGGTTATGTTTATCAGTCGCTGCTTACTGAGGGTGATAGAAATGTTAGAGGTGTATATTATACCGATAAAAATATAGTAAGCAGGATGATGGGGCAAATTTCCTTAAATAGTGATGAGACATTGTTTGATCCATGTTGTGGAAGTGGAGCTTTCCTTATGGGGTGTAATTCATCTTCTCTTTCCCAATTATATGGAATAGATATGGATCCTATAGCGGTTATGATTGCTAAAGTTAATCTCATCTCAAAATATAAGGATGATAACTCATATCCAAATATATTCTGTGGAGACTATCTGGCTGGAAGTGATGATAAAATATTATCAGATATTTTTATACATAAGTTTGATTATATCTGTACCAACCCTCCATGGGGTAATATGAAGAATATGAACTACTCAAATGATATAGTAGTTTCTGGTGAGAAATCGTCTCTTTTTTTGGTAAAGGCATTTTCTCAGCTTAAAGAATCTGGCAAACTTAATTTCCTATTGCCGTCTTCATTATTAAAGATAAAGGTTCATAAAGATATCAGACACTTTATATTGACTCAGGCCAATATACTGAGTCTTACCCTATACTCGGAAAAATTTAATGGAGTGTTTACTGATTTTTTCAGTATTGTTATTGGTAAGGAAACTTCTGGGTGTCCTCATAATTATACCGTATCTTGTAATGGTAATATAATAAGTGCTACAACTGCACAAGTAGACAGTTTTTGTACAATTGAAACTAAAACTTTTGAGGATGAAGAAATACTAAGGTATGTAGATCAAAAATGTTATGATACTTTAGTTAATAGTAAATGGGCATTAGGGATTGTGACTGGTGATAATAAGAATAAAGTTAAGCAAGAATATTTTGAAGGAGGAGAAGTATTATATATTGGCAAAGACATAAACAAATATTTTTTATCTGAGCCGGCGCATTATATTTGTTATGACAGATCCAATTTTCAGCAATGTGCAAAGGATGAAATGTATAGAAGTAAAGAAAAATTGGTTTATAAATTTATTTCCAAGTCTTTATGCTTTGCATATGATGATACTGGCAGTCTGTTTCTAAATAGTGCAAATATTCTAATTCCCAAGATAAAAGGAATGTCTATTAAAACCGTTATGGCATTCTTAAATTCTGAACTGTTCTCTTTTTATTATAGCAGAAGGTTTCTTGATATTAAAATACTTAAAGGAAATCTTGAGATTCTTCCTTTCCCTAAGATAACAAAAGCTCAGAATAGAAAGCTGGAATTATTGGTTGATGATATTATACAACGTAAATCTAATAACTATTCATTAGTAGATGAATATGTTTATTCTTTGTATGATATGCCAGAGAATTATATAGAACATATTAAAAATGTAGTTGATGGAACGTTTAGAAAATGAATTGTTTGAACAGATTAAAAAACTGCCTAAAGGGATAAGTTCTTCTTTGTCAAGTGATGTGTTGGATAAATTATATTCTGTATATCCTTTTAACAAATTTGAATATATTATCTCTCATTTAATAGCAGGTGGTATAATTACCCTAAATGATTATTTGGAGGTAAGGAATAACTATTTGAACAGAAATAAGTATCTATATATTTTTGAGATAACAGCACCAAGGACTTTTGGGGAGACTTGGGCGCAAAGGCACCTGAATGAATTGGTCCCAGAACTTGAACGTCCCTCTTCGTTAAAAGATAACACTTATAAGGGGGAGTATGATTTCTGGTATGATGGAATTAAAATAGAAGTAAAGGCATCCAGAGCAGTGGAAAGGAGCAGTGGCGACACCTTAATTATGAAAGCTTTATCTAGTGATAGCAAGAAAGGTTTTGATATGAATTTCCAACAGATAAAACCAGGATGTTGCGATGTTTTCGTGTGGATTGGAGTGTGGCGGGATGTAATAAGGTATTGGGTTTTATCTAGCGATGAGGTTAAGGATAATAAGTATTTTTCAACAGGACAGCATAGAGGGAATATAGGAGAAGGGCAGTTGTGGGTAAAAGAATCAAATATTGAGTATTTTAAGCAATACGAAGTTAGTGGTAGGGAGATACTTGAGAAAATTAAGGAGAAATGTAAAAGAAAATAATGTAAAAAAATAAAAGGTGACCGCGGTCACCTTTTATTTTTATTTCTGTCTTAGGAAAATCTGTACCGGAACTCCGTTGAAGTTGAAGTGCTCGCGTAGCCTGTTCTCCAGGAAGCGTTTGTAAGGATCCCTGATGTATTGAGGGAGGTTACAGAAGAACGCAAATGAAGGGCTTGCACTCGGCAGTTGGGTAATATATTTGATTTTAATATATTTTCCTTTCCATGCTGGTGGAGGATAGTTCTCAATCTCAGGAAGCATTGCCTCGTTAAGCTGTGATGTAGGAATCTTGCGGGAGTAATTCTCATATACCTCGGTTGCTGCCTTAAGGACATCAAAGATTCTCTGCTTGTTAATTACAGATGTAAAGATGATAGGAACATCTGTAAATGGAGCAATGCGGTTTAGGATATCCTCCTTGAATTTTTTCATGGTATTGGTATCCTTCTCAATTGTATCCCATTTGTTCACTACAATCACAACACCTTTTTTGTTTCTCTGGATTAAGTTGTAGATTGCCATATCCTGAGCCTCAACACCAGCCTGAGCATCTATCATAAGGATACATACGTCTGAGTTCTCAATCGAACGTACAGCACGCATTACTGAGTAGAACTCAAGATCTTCTGTTACCTTGTTTTTCTTTCTCAAACCAGCTGTATCAACCAACATGAAATCATAGCCAAACTTGTTGTATCTGGTGGCAATTGAGTCTCTTGTTGTTCCAGCAATATTGGTAACAATGTTTCTCTCTTCACCTAAAAGGGCATTTGTCATAGAAGATTTGCCCACATTAGGTTTTCCTACTATAGTAATTCTTGGGATACTTTCATCCTCATGGTCTATTACTACATTGTTGTCGTCGGGAAGGAGGGAGCATATCTTGTCCAAAAGGTCGCCTGTGCCGCCTCCGCTTGCTGCTGCAATGCAGAATGGCTCACCCAAACCAAGGGCATTGAATTCGTATGCACCATACATTTTATCACCGGTGTCAATCTTGTTTACGGCAAGGATTACCGGTTTTTTGCATCGGCGAAGAATGGAAGCAATCTCGGAATCGTAGTCTGTAATGCCTGTTGCTACCTCACACATGAAAAGAATTACGTCTGCCTCATCAATGGCAAGGGTTACCTGTTTGCGGATTTCGCCCTCAAAAATATCATCTGAGTTGCTGGTGTAACCGCCTGTGTCTACAACAGAGAACTCCTTTCCACACCACTCGCTTTTGCCGTAGTGTCTGTCTCTGGTTACACCTGCTGTTTCATCAACAATGGCCTGTCTCATACCTACAAGCCTGTTGAAAAGGGTTGATTTGCCTACATTAGGTCTTCCTACAATTGCTACAATTCCCATATAATCTCCAATTTTTAGCAATCCATACTGCAGCTTCCGCAGTCGGAATTGCACTCTCCACTGTTAGTTCTGTTTTTTTTGCCCCAAAGTTTCTTTTCTTCCATTTTGGCGCACTGTATTCCCCGTTTGCGCATCTCTTTGTTATGCTCAATTTCGGTATCGGGAAATTTACCGTCTTTCTTAAAAATTATGTTGAAACATAGCCCTATAATGCATAGTCCAACAATAAAAATTGTAAATAGAAACAGTTTCATCCTTTTATAGAAGCCACTTATCTTTAAGTCCAAGAGGTTTCTCACTAATATTAAATATAGGTGGAATCTGAGCAGCTTTAAATGCAGCACCTCTCTTGAGCTTTACAATTTTTTCAACAACATCTTTGTCTGCACCCTGAGCAATAACTTCCTCAGGAGTCTTACCACCCTCCTGCATAGCATAAAGGATAGAGTCCAAAACTGAGTAATCAGGAAGTGAATCAGTATCTTTCTGACCCTCTCTAAGCTCTGCAGACGGAGCCTTTGTTATTGTGGATACCGGAATTACAATACTATTGCGGTTAATGTAATTCGCAAGTTCATATACTTCACATTTATAGAGATCTGCAATCACCATTGCGGCTCCTGCAAGATCTCCATATAATGTGCCGTATCCGGTGCTCAGCTCACTTTTATTGGAAGTGTTAAGCAATATTGCACCAAATTTATTTGAATAGGCCATAAGGAGTGTTCCCCTTATTCTGGCCTGCAAGTTCTCTTCAGCAACATTCCATTTATTGTCTGGGCCAAACACAGGAGAGAGTTCTTTCATGAATTTGTTCCATATCTTCCCGATAGGGACAATGTCATAACTCATACCAAGATTGTCTGCAAGATCAACAGCATCCTGCACAGAATGGACTGTGGAAAATTCACTCGGCATAAGCAAGCCATGCACATTCTCTTTTCCCAAAGCCTCAACAGCCAACGCTGCAACAACGGCAGAATCTATTCCTCCCGACAAGCCAAGAATAACTCTTGATGCCCCAATGGAGTGGATGAAATTACGCAATCCCTCAACAAGGGTATTGTGAACATCTTCTATCTGTAATTTAGGCGACAACATAATAGGTTTGTATTAGAATACGAATGATCCGCTGATAGATTTGTCTGTGTATACTTTATCAATGATATCAGCAAACAATTCTGCAACAGAGATAACTTTAATTTTTGAAGTATCCTGACCCTCTTTAGCTCTCAAAGGAATAGTGTCAGATACAACAAGCTCACATAGCTCAGATTTTGCAATGTTCTCGTATGCGGCACCGCTCAATACTGGGTGGGTTGCAACGGCTCTTACGCTAAGAGCGCCTTTCTCTTTAAGCATGTTTGCAGCTTTGCAAAGAGTACCTGCTGTATCAACCATATCGTCTACGATAACAACATTTCTACCCTCTACATCACCGATAGCTGTCATTGAACCTACAACGTTTGCTCTCTCTCTTGATTTGTGACATACGATAAGCGGGCATCCAAGAATTCTTGAGTAAGCATTTGCTCTCTTTGCACCACCCATATCTGGAGCTGCAATAGAAAGGTTCTCAATGTTCAAGCTTCTAAGGTAGTTAAGGAACAGGCCGCTTGCATATACGTGATCAAATGGAACATCAAAGAATCCCTGAATCTGGTCTGCGTGGATATCAGCAGTCATAACGCGGTCACAACCGGCAGCTGTAAGCATATTTGCTACCAATTTTGCGCCGATAGATACTCTTGGACGGTCTTTTCTGTCTTGTCTTGCCCAACCGAAGTATGGCATAACAGCAACAACTTTGTATGCAGAAGCTCTTTTTGCAGCATCAATCATAAGAAGAAGCTCAAACAGGTTCTCTACAGGTGGGAATGTAGACTGTACAATAAATACAGTTGCACCTCTGACGCTCTCATCAAAAGCTGGCTGGAACTCGCCGTCGCTGAATACGTTTACGATAGATTTACCCAAATCAAGTTTTAGGGATTTGGCAATTTTCTCAGCAAGATACTGCGATCCTCTACAAGAGAAAATTTTAATCACGTGATTATGATCCATAACTTATAGTGTATTTAAAATTGTTTGTATATAATCAAGTACTTCCTCTCTTCCAATGTGTTTCTCAGAAGAGGTTACAAATACAGGAGGGAGTTCTTCCCAATACTCCAGCAATTCCTTTTTATTGGACTCAATCTGTTTCTCCAGAGCTGTTTTGCTGAGTTTGTCAGCTTTGGTAAAGATAATTGAAAAGGGGATACCTGCGGCACCAAGACTCATAAGGAACTCAAGGTCTATCTTTTGTATTGGATGTCTGCTGTCCAATAATACGAACAGAAGTGCCATCTCCTCTGAATCATTGATGAATTCATTTATCATCTTGTGTAGCTTAACTCTGGCGGTTTGCGATATCTGTGCATAACCATAGCCGGGAAGATCTACAAGGTACCACGAGTCATTTACAAGAAAATGGTTTACAAGGAGTGTTTTGCCTGGGGTAGAAGATGTTTTGGCCAATCCCTTGTGGTTGCACAAGGAGTTGATTAATGAAGACTTGCCAACGTTTGATCTTCCAATGAATGCGAATTCTGGATGTTTAGCTTTTGGCTTGTCTTTCAACTTCTGAGAACTGCCGGCAAAAATAGCCTTGGTGATTTTCATAAATGTTCCTGTATTAGACCACAAAGGTACAATATTTTTTTGTACCTTGTGCGAAAAATAAGAGAATGGAAGAGAAGTTGACGCTGCTGGAATTGCAGGAGATGATAAAAAGGGGAATTGAGGGCGCAGTCCCAGCTACAGCATGGGTTACTGCAGAGATTGGAGAGTTGAATAATCATTATAGCGGACATTGTTATCTGGATCTTATAGATTACAAAGATGGAGGACGCGGAGTAGCTGCCAAAGCGCGTGGAGTTATATGGAGTAGTGTATACAGGGTGCTAAAACCTTATTTTGAGACAACGGCAGGTGTCGCACTTGCAAAAGGGCTCAATGTGCTCCTTAAAGTGCAGGTAGGCTTTTCCCCAGTCTACGGATTGTCTTTAAATATTCTGGATATTGATCCCTCATATACAGTTGGCGAGCTGGAACTCAAAAGGCAGAAGACAATAGAACGGTTGAAGGCTGATGGCTGTATGGAGATGAATTCATCAGTAGCCATGGCAGCTTTGCCACGCAGAATAGCTGTGGTGTCATCAGAGACGGCTGCAGGGTACAGGGATTTTATGAAGCAGCTGCACGAGAATGAAAACGGCTTCATGTTTAAGACAGAGCTTTTCCCAGCTCAAATGCAGGGAGATGATGCTCCAGGTTCTATCATAGCCGCTTTGGAGAAGGTGGCTCGTAGAGAGGAAGAGTTTGATGCTGTTGTTATTATAAGAGGTGGAGGTGCTGCAATGGATTTGGTGTGTTTTGATGACTATAATCTGGCACTTAATATTGCACAGTTCCCGTTGCCTGTAGTAACCGGCATTGGTCATGACCATGATTGGCATATTGCAGATATGGTTGCCCATACATGGCTCAAGACCCCAACTGCAGTGGCCGATTTTTTTGTCGATATATTTATAGAACAGGAACAATATATAATGTACTTGTTTCAAAGAATTTCACTAACTTTATCACAAAAAATTTCAACTGAGCGACAGAAGTTGCTGTTGTTGCACAATGCAATGGTTCAAAGGGCTGCAAATCTGGTATCCAATGGGAGAAAGGAGCTGGATATGCTTTTGTTGCGTATCAATGCAGCTGATCCGGCAAAGGTTCTGGGTAATGGTTTTGCTATTGTGGCGGTTGATGGAAAGAGGGCTTCTGTGAAGGATATTGTGCCTGGGAGGAGGGTAAAACTGGTTTTGGCTGATGGCTCTGTTGAATTTGTTGTAGGGGATATTTGTAGAGAGGGTAAGCTGGATTAAATTTTTGTCGGGAAGAAAACTTATTTTGATATGGAGAAGAAATTGAGTTATGAGGAGGCTTTGGCACAGTTGCAGGAGCTTGTGAAGGTGATTGAGGCTCCTGATGCACAAATTGCAGGAATTGAAAAGGAACTTAAGAGGGCTATGGAGCTGCTGGAATTTTGCCGTAAGGAACTAGACGGCTACGAAAAGGATTTTGACAGGATATTAAATAAACAGTAATTATGATATATCATACCGATACCTATTTGGAACCGTTTGCCAGGGCCATTAAGGGCAGGCACGAGAGACTGCTTATAAGAAAAGGTGAAATCGCCGGATTTGGAAAGCAGATAAAAGATGCTGTAAATAACCATTTGTATTATGGAGTGCATTTTGAGGGGGATAAATGGGTGTTCAGGGAGTGGGCTCCCAATGCCACCTCAATTTATGTAAAGGGAGATTTCAATAATTGGGAGGTCTCTCCAGGTTACAGGATGACAAATAAAGGTGGTGGAGTATGGGAGCTTACCTTGCCTAAAAGGGCTGTTAAGCACGGAGATCTTTTCAAATGGCATATTTTCTGGGATGGGGGAGATGGCGAAAGGCTTCCTTCTTATGCAACCAGATGTGTTCAGGATCCGGTAACTCATACTTTCTGTGCGCAGGTGTGGGCTCCGTCGCGTTCCTACAAATGGAAGAATCCTCGTGCTCCTAAGGTGGAGAATCCGCTTATTTATGAGACACATATAGGAATGGCAGGAGAAGAGCTTGCTGTGGCTACATTTAAAGATTTTACCAAGAATGTACTTCCGAGAATTGCCAAATTGGGGTATAATACCATTCAGGTAATGGCTCTTCAGGAGCATCCTTATTATGGATCATTCGGATATCAGGTTTCAAATTTCTTTGCCTTGAGTTCGCGTTTTGGTACACCGGAGGAGTTTAAAGAGCTGGTGGACAAGGCACATAAGCTTGGTATAGCAGTGATAATGGATATAGTGCATTCGCATGCAGTAAAGAACGAACTTGAGGGATTGAGCAATTTTGACGGCACTTCTACCCTGTATTTCCATGAAGGAGCAAAGGGTGAGCATCCGGCATGGGATACACGCTGCTTTGATTATGGTAAAGACGAGACTTTATATTTCCTTCTTTCCAACTGTAAGTATTGGATGGAGGAGTATAACCTTGACGGTTTCCGTTTTGACGGTATAACCAGCATGCTTTATTGGGATCATGGTTTGGGACGGGCATTTGGAGGATATGAAGATTATTTCAATGCCAATGTAGATGTTGATGCCCTTGTATATCTTGGTCTTGCAAATGATATGATTAAGGAGATTCATCCGGATGCATTTACAATTGCAGAGGATATGAGCGGAATGCCTGGCCTTGCAGCCCCTATTTATGAAGGAGGATGGGGATTTGACTACAGGATGAGTATGGGTGTTCCCGATAATTGGATAAAATGGATTAAGGAGATCCCCGACGAAAAATGGAATGTCTGCGATATGTGGTGGCAGCTGACCAACAAGAGGGCAGATGAAAAGACAGTTAGCTATGCCGAGTGTCATGATCAGGCTATGGTGGGGGACAAGACTATCATTTTCCGTCTGATGGACGCACTTATGTATACTCATATGGATTTGGGAATGAAGAGTCTTGAGGTAGATAGGGCTATGGCATTGCATAAAATGATAAGGTTGGTTACAATAGCTACGGCAGGCAATGGATACCTTAATTTTATGGGTAATGAGTTCGGCCATCCTGAGTGGATTGACTTCCCAAGGGAAGGTAATGGCTGGTCTCACGCATATGCCAGAAGACAATGGAGTCTTGCAGACAGCCCATTCCTCAGATATGGCAAACTGTTGGCGTTTGACAAGAAGATGATTCATCTGTTCAGGGAAAACAATATTCTTGCAAATCCGCCAATCTCCATCTATAACGATGAACCAAAACAGATACTTGTAATGGAGAGGGGTGAGTTTGTGTTTGTATTCAATTTCAGTCCTACAGAATCATATATTGATTACAGGGTAAACATTTTTGGCGGTGAGTATTCTATGGTTTTGGATACCGACTGGAAAGAATTTAATGGATTTGAAAGAAATAGAAAAAAACAGGTGCATTATACGCAGGAAGATAGTCAGGGCACGTTTTTGACCCTATATCTGCCGGCAAGGAGTGCGTTTGTACTTAAACGTAAATTAGTTAAATAAAAATATTTGTTGTAATTTCGCGCGCAAAATATCTACACATCATAATATGGCATACTTGGAATTTAATAAAGAGGAGCTAGTAAACCTTGAGTATTCTTTGGAGCGTGAGATTCTGCTTAGCAATAGGGCAGGAGGTTACGTGAATACAACCATTGTTGGTTGTAATACAAGAAAGTATCATGGATTGTTGGTTGTCCCAATTGAGAATTTTGGAGGAGACAAGCATATTCTTCTTTCAACTTTGCACGAATCTTTAATACAGCATGGTCAGAGCTTTAACTTGGGCATTACATCTTATGGAGATGTATATGAGCCAAGAGGTCACAAATACATTGTAGACTTTGAAATGGACTATGCTTCAACTATCACTTACAGAGTGGGTGGTATGAAGTTCAGCAAAACAATCATGTTCCTGAGAGATACTGAAGAGGTTCTGATTAAATATACCTTGTTGGAGGCTCATTCACCTACAACTTTGAGGATTAAACCTTTCTTGGCATATAGAAATATCCATTCACTGACTGCTGCCAATACATCTGCCAATACCAGATACAATCAGGTAGACAACGGTGTGGCATTTAATATGTACGAAGGTTTCCCTACACTTAATCTTCAGCTTAACAAAAAGAATGAGTGGATTGCTTCACCAGACTGGTACAAGGGTATTGTATATAAGGAGGAGAGCAGAAGAGGGTTTGAGTGCAAGGAGGATTTGTTTGTCCCAGGTTATTTTGAGTTGCCTATCAAGAAAGGTGAGAGTATCATCCTTTCAGCTTCTACAGGAGAGGCTGTTCCTTCAAAATCTCTTAAAGGTAGATTTGAGAAAGAGGTTCTTAAGAGAGACAATACAAGAAGCAATTATGACGCATGTCTTAAATTGGCTGCTGGTCAGTTCCTTATCAAACATGCCGGTGAGTACAGTGTATGCTCAGGATACTCATGGGATTATGAGAGCTTGAGAGAGTCATTCATTGCCCTTCCTGGTCTTACCCTTTACAATAACGGTGATACAGAGAGATTTGAGAAGGTAATTGACAGTACAATCAAACGCCATAGAAATAATATGTTGGAGGAGTCGGATTGTCCTGACAGCGGTTTGTGGTTCATCAGAGCTATCCAACAGTATGTAGATTATGGTGCAGATGCTGCACAGGTGTGGAAAAAATACGGAAAATGGCTTGTTGATATAATTGAGTCATTCCTTAACAATAATAGAGCAAGTGTAAGACTTCATGAGAACGGTTTGTTGTGGGCACAGAAATATGGTGTAGCACTTACTTGGATGAATACTTACGTAGATGGCAGACCTGTAAGCGAGAGACCTGGTTATCAGGTAGAGGTAAATGCCCTATGGTACAATGCACTTTGCTTTGTGAGAGATTTGGATCTTAAGTATGGCAAGGGTAAACTTGTTCAGAAAACAGATAATATAATAGGTAAGATTAGAGAGAATTATACCAGAGTATTCTGGTGCGCAGAGAGAAACCATTTGGCAGACTATGTTGATGAGTGTGGCCAGAATGTGTTTACAAGACCTAACCAGCTTATTGCATGTTGCGTAGGTTATTCTCCTCTTGATGATGAGACTAAGATGGCGGTACTTACAGCTATTAAGAAAGAGCTTCTTACAGTTAGAGGTATAAGGTCGCTTTCACCTAAGAATCCTTTGTATAGAGGTGTATATGAGGGCGATCAGGGTAGCAGAGATATTGCACACTTCAACGGTTGTGCATTCCCATGGCTGCTGACTCCATATATTGAGGCTAATCTTGCACTTACCGGTAAAAGCTTTGTAAGAAAGGCAAAAGAGCTTCTTGAGGCATTTGAGGAGGATATGGAGATTCATGGTATTGGCTCCGTTGCTGAGATTTATGATGGAGATCCTTCACACAGACCTCACGGATGTATTTCATCTGCAATAAGTGTGGCAGAGATTGTTAGAGGAAAGAGCATGTTGAACAGAATTAAAAAGTAATGAGATGAAAGTATTGATGTTTGGATGGGAGTTCCCTCCACATATTGCAGGTGGTTTGGGTACTGCATGTTACGGACTTACTAAAGGTCTTGCAAAACATGATGTAGAAGTTCTGTTTGTTATGCCTTCAGCTTCTGGTGATGAGGATCAGAGTGCTGTTAAGATTATCAATGCTAGTGATATATCAATAGCTGAGGTTTGGGGAAAAGCGGATATCAGCAGATTGGAGAGTTTCTTGGATAAAGTGAGCTTCTTTAAAGTTTCTTCTGGTCTTGTGCCTTACATCGATCCTGAGATGTTCTCATCTATGGTAGAGACTACAGAGCAGAGAAACCGTTATGAGGAGTATGAGCAGTTCAAGATTCATTATGGTGGAAAATATAAATTCTCAGGCAAATACGGTGCAAATCTTATGGAGGAGGTTCAAAGATATGCAATGGTTGCAAGTGCAATTGCCCTTGAGAATGACTTTGATGTTATCCACGCTCATGACTGGTTGACTTATGCTGCAGGTATTGCTGCCAAAAAGATATCGGGAAAACCACTTGTAATCCACGTCCATGCAACTTCATTCGACCGTGCAAGTGATAATGCAATTGACCCAAGGGTATTTGCTCTTGAGAAGATGGGTATGGAGGCTGCAGATAAAATTATGGCAGTAAGTAACCTTACAAGAAATATAGTTATCAATAAATACGGAATAGATCCTTCTAAAGTTGTTGCAGTTCACAATGCTGTGGATTTCAATGAGTTCAAACAGATGGAGGTTAAGAGAGGAGTAGATGACAAGATTGTTACTTTCCTTGGTCGTATCACTTATCAGAAAGGTCCTGAGTATTTTATTGAGGCTGCAAACAAAGTACTAAAGAAATGTCCTAATGTAAGATTTGTGATGGCTGGTAACGGTGACCTTATGAACCGTTCTATCAGACGTGTTGCAAAATTGGGCATTGCTGACAGATTCCACTTTACAGGTTTCCTAAGAGGTGATGACGTTAAGAAAATGTTTGCATATTCAGATGTATATATCATGCCTTCGGTTTCTGAGCCGTTTGGTATTTCACCACTTGAGGCTATGAAATCAAATGTACCTAGTATCATCTCAAAACAGTCAGGTGTGGCTGAGGTGTTGAGCTATGCAATTAAGACCGATTTCTGGGACATAGACGCTATGGCTGATGCAATTTATGGTTTGCTTAACTATCCTGCCCTTGCATCTATGAGTGCAAAATGTGGTGTTGAGGAGGTTAATAACCTAAAATGGGAAAATGCAGCCCTTAAGATGATTGATGTATATCAGGACGCTATTGATAACCTAAAATAGAAATAAATAAAATTTAACATATATGGAAAAGTCACTTTGTCTTTATTTTCAAGTGCATCAGCCAGACAGGCTAAGATTGTATAGATTTTTTGATATAGGCAATGATTCACAGTATTTTGATGAGTTTGCCAACAGAACTATTCTAAAAAGAATTGCACAGCGTTGCTACCTTCCTATGAATGAGCTTATTTATGAGCTTATCCAGAAACATGGAAAGAACTTCAAGGTTGCTTTCTCTATTTCAGGTGCTGCGTTGGAGCAGTTTGAGCAGTATGCTCCAGAGGTTTTGGAGAGCTTTAAAAAGCTTGCTTCAACCAAATGTGTAGAGTTCTTGGCTGAGACTTATTCCCACAGCCTTGCTTCTTTGAAATCAGAGAAAGAGTTCAAGAATCAGGTTAAAGAGCATTGTGCTGCTATTAAGAAACACTTTGGTGTAAAACCAAAAACTTTTAGAAATACTGAGCTTATCTATTCAGATACTATTGGCGAGACAGTAGCTGCAATGGGCTTCACTACCATGCTTACAGAGGGTGCTAAGCACATTTTGGGATGGAAGAGCCCTAACTACCTATATACTAATGCTATAAATCCTAAGTTGAAACTTCTTCTTAAGAACTTCAACCTTAGTGATGACATTGCATTCAGATTTGCAGGCAACAACCTTACAAGCGACAAATACGCTGCATGGTTGTCGGAGAGCGCTGCTAAGGATGAGATTATCAACCTTTTCATGGATTATGAGACATTTGGTGAGCATCAGAATGCTTCAACCGGTATCTTTGAGTTTATGAGATCGTTGCCTGATGCAGTTCTTGCAAATACTGAGCTTAAATTTGTTACCCCTTCAGAGGCTGCTGCTAAACATCAGCCAGTTGCACCTCTTCACGTGCCATACGCAATTTCATGGGCAGATGAGGAGAGAGATACAAGTGCTTGGTTGGGTAACGAGCTTCAGAATGAGGCATTTGAGAAACTTTACTCTTTGGAGAAAGGTGTGATGGCTGCTAAAGATGAGGAACTTCTTGCAGATTTCAGAAAATTGCAGGAGAGTGACCATTTCTACTATATGTGTACCAAGTTCTTCTCTGATGGAGCAGTTCACAAATACTTTAATCCATATGATACTCCATATGAGGCATTCATCAACTATATGAACGTGTTGAGTGATTTTGCTTTAAGAGTTGAAAAGAAGAATAACAAAAAAAAATAAATTATAAATTTTAGAAGTAAGTGAAATTTGACTCAAGAGGACAAGAATTTGCCCTCTTGAGTCAAATTTGAGTTAAAAAACAGAACGATAAGAATGGTAATTGAGACAGTAAACAGGCCCGATTATCTCTTTGAAGTGAGCTGGGAGGTTTGTAACAAAGTTGGTGGAATCCATACTGTTGTTGCAACTAAAGCACTTAATCTTTCTGCAGATTATGGCAAGAATCATATTATGATTGGTCCAGATGTGTGGATGGATGAGAGCCAGAACCCAGAGTTTGCAGAAGATCCAATCCTATTCAGGACTTGGAAGAAGCAGGCGGCTTCTGAGGGATTGAGAGTCAGAGTGGGAAGATGGAATGTACCTGGAAATCCAGTAGCAATATTGGTTGACTTTACTTCGTTCATAGCCAAGAAAGATGAGGTCTTTGCCGAGATGTGGAAAAAGTTCGGTTTGGATTCATTGAGCGGCCAATGGGATTATGTAGAGTCTGCTTTGTTCGGATACGCTTCAGGTAAAGTGATAGAGAGTTTTGTGAATTTCAATTTACAGCCACACCACAAGGTGGTTGCTCAGTTCCATGAGTGGATGACAGGAGCAGGTGTTTTGTATTTGAAGGGGAAGAATCTTTCTATCGGAACTGTATTCACAACTCACGCAACGGTTGTAGGAAGATGCTTGGCCTGCAACAATATGCCGTTGTATGACTCACTGCATCAGTATAATGCAGACGAGAAAGCCAAGCAGTTCAATGTTACTGCAAAACATTCATTGGAGAAGTGTGCAGCTCTCCAGGCAGATGTCTTTACTACAGTAAGTGACATTACAGCCGCTGAATGCAAACAGTTCATTGGAAAAGAGGTTGATATAATCACCCCTAATGGTTTTGACAGCAGTTTTGTTCCAAATGGAAAACAGTTTGAGGCAAGTAGGGCTGAGGCAAGGGCAAAACTACTTGCAACAGCATCTGCAATGCATGGTGTTGAGTATGGAAAAGACACTATAATTGTTGGAATTGGAGGCAGATACGAGTACAAAAATAAGGGTATAGATATTTTCCTCGATGCATTTGGAAGAATCCGCAACAGTAGCTACAGCGGTAAGAAGATCCTTGCATTCATAATGATTCCAGGTTGGAACAGTGGTCCCGACAGCGAGTTGGCAAACAAACTGCAAGGAAAGGGAAATCCAAATTATATCACTAATATAACACACAATCTTGTGGAACCTCAGTATGATGCCATATCGGGAAAAATGAGGTATTATGGCTTTAATGCACAAACTGACAATATTGGTGTTGTATTTGTTCCAAGTTATCTCAATGGCAATGATGGTATTTTCAATATGAAGTACTATGATTTGCTAATAGGTATGGACCTTTCTGTATTCCCATCATATTATGAGCCTTGGGGATATACCCCACTTGAATCATTGGCCTTTAAGGTGCCTACAGTTACAACCACATTGGCTGGTTTTGGACTATGGGTAAAGGAGTACTATAAAGGTGAACATCCTGGCATTGAGGTTATTGAAAGAAACGATGCAAATTATGATTCTGTAGTTGAAGGAGTAATTGCCAGAGTAATGGAAATTGCTTCCCTTGATGAGCTGAAATTGTATAATTACAGAGAGAATGCAGGAGAAGTTTCCAGCATTGCCCTTTGGAAAAATCATGTAGAATATTATTTGAAAGCATACTCTGCTTCACTTGACAAAGTAGTTGAGAGACATGGTGCTTTCCCACAAATTAAAGAAACTAAAGAAATGACTTATCAGAGATACAAAGTGAACTCTCCTGAGTGGAAGACACTACTTATAAATAAAGATCTTCCAGCTAAACTTAAACACTTGGATACCATCTCAAAGAACTTGTGGTGGTGCTGGAATCAGGATGCAATTGAATTGTTTAAAATGGTAGATGCTGAGTTGTGGCAGATAGCAAACGGCAATCCAATTGCAATGTTGGATATGGTAAACCTTAAGAGATACAAAGAGTTGGCTCAGGATGAGGCTTTCATTGCAAAATTGGATTCAGTATACCGTGAGTTCAAGAAGTATATGGATGCAAAATCAAAACCTACAACTCCTCAGATTTCATACTTCTGTATGGAGTACGGTTTGGATACATCACTTAAGATTTATTCTGGTGGTTTGGGAATTCTTGCAGGTGACTACCTTAAAGAGGCAAGTGACATGAATGTAAATATGAATGCTGTAGGATTCCTTTACAAATATGGTTACTTTACACAGCAGCTTTCTGCACAGGGTGAGCAGGTTGCAAACTACGATCCACAGGATTTCACAAAAACTCCAGCTATTCCAGTAATGGATGCAAACAATAACTGGGTTACCATTTCGGTTGCATTCCCTGGCAGAAATATTTATGCAAGAGTTTGGAAAGTGGCTGTAGGTAGAATTGACCTTTACCTTTTGGATTCAGATATTGATCAGAACCTTCCTGAGGACAGAAGTGTTACCCACCAGCTATATGGCGGTGACTGGGAGAACCGTTTGAAACAGGAGCTTCTATTGGGTATTGGCGGTATCAGAGCTTTGAGAGCTTTGGGTATTGATTCAGAGGTTTACCACTGTAATGAGGGACATGCTGCATTCATTGGTCTTGAGAGAATGAGAGAGTATGTACAGAATAACGGCCTTTCATTTGATGAGGCTTTGGAGGTTGTTAGAGCTTCTTCATTGTACACTACACATACTCCTGTGGCTGCAGGTCACGATGCTTTCTCTGAGGATATGCTAAGAACTTATATTTCGCACTATCCTGCAAGATTGAATGTAGATTGGACTACACTAATGGCATTGGGTAAAATTGATCCAAACAACTATAACGAGAGATTCTCAATGAGTAATCTTGCTGCAAACTTGAGCCAGGAGGTTAACGGTGTAAGCTGGTTGCACGGTAAAGTGAGCCAGGATATCCTTGGAAACTTGTGGCCAGGCTACCTTCCAGAGGAAAACCATGTAGGTTATGTTACCAATGGTGTACACTACCCAACTTGGACAGCTCCAGAGTGGAAAGAGGTTCATGCTGAGGTGTTTGGTGAGGAGTTTAAGACTCACCACTATGACAAGAGCTGCTTTGGTGGTATCAGAAAAGTTGCTGATGAGAAGATTTGGGAAATTAGAACTGCCCTTAAATCAAAACTTATTGCAAAAGTAAAAGAGGTTATATCTAACCCATCTGCAACAAATCACTACTCTCCAGCTCAGATTGTAAAAATTAAGGAGACTCTAAGAGACAATATCCTTACAATTGGTTTTGCAAGACGTTTTGCTACATATAAGAGAGCACACTTGTTGTTCAGAAACTTGGATAGACTTAACGAGATTGTAAACAATCCTGAGCATCCTGTACAGTTCTTGTTTGCAGGTAAAGCTCACCCTGCTGACAAACCAGGTCAGGATCTTATCAAACATATTGTAGAGGTATCAAAAATGCCTCAGTTCATTGGTAAGATTGTATTTGTTCCTAACTACGACATTACAATTGCCAAACATTTGGTTCAGGGTGTTGATATTTGGATGAATACCCCTACAAGACCACTTGAGGCTTCTGGTACATCTGGAGAGAAAGCTGTAATGAATGGTGTAATGCACTTCTCAGTTCTTGACGGATGGTGGGTAGAAGGCTACAAAGAGGGTGCTGGTTGGATGCTTCCTATGGAGAGATCTTACGATAACCAGGGATTCCAGGATGAGTTGGATGCAGCAACTATCTACAACATTATTGAGGGCGAGATTGCTCCAATGTATTATGACAAGAATGAGAAAGGTATCTCATCACCTTGGATTGAGACAATCAAGAACTGTGTTGCAGAGGTGGCTTGTAACTTTACAACTAACAGAATGATGGAGGATTACATCAGACAGTACTATTTGCCTCTTGCAAAGAGAGCGTCAAAACTGGTTGCTAAAGATTTTGCTGTAGCTAAAGAGATTGCATGTTGGAAAAACAAGATGAGAAGAGAGTGGCCAATGATTGAGGTTCTTGCTAGTTCAAATGTAGACAACCTTTCTGGTGCATTGTTGTTGAATAATGAGTACAAAGCAGAGATGACCCTTTCAGTAGGTGAGATTGATCCTCATGATATTGGAATTGAGATACTTCTTGCAGAGCCTAACAAAAAAGGCAAATTGTGCATCAAAGAGATTTTTGAGTACAAGGTTAAAGAGAGCAAGGATGGAGTTGCAACTTACAAGTGTAAGATTGTTCCAGACAAGACTGGTGCATACCATACTGCTGTAAGAATGTATGCTAAGAACAAACAGCTTCCACACAGACAAGATTTTGAGTTGGTAAAATGGTTGTAGCAGCAACAGGCTTTTTTGACGGAGTACACAAAGGACACAAAAAAGTACTTTCTCTCCTGTGCGATATTGCGGCACAGGAGGGGAAGAAAAGTGCGGTCATTACTTTTTGGCCTCACCCAAGGAATGTATTGCAGCAGCAGGCTTATAGCCTGCGGCTCCTTACATCCATTGAGGAGAAGAAGGCACTTGTAAAAGCATTGGGAGTGAACAAATTCATTACAATTCCTTTTTGCAAGGAGTTCAGCCGCAATACAACAAGAGAATTCCTGAAGGATTACCTTAAAGACAAATACGGAGTCTCTACACTCATAATAGGTTATGATCACCGTTTTGGACATGATAAAGTGTCTCATGACGAGATGATGGCTATGGCCCAGGAGATAGGGATAAAGATTATAAAGGTAAGTGAGTTCATTCAGGATGATAATGTAATAAGTTCTACAAAAATCAGGAACTTGTTGCAGGAGGGGAAGATAGAGAAAGCAAATGACTTTTTGGGTTACAGATATGGCCTTAAAGGGGTAGTAGTTTCAGGTCAGAAGGTTGGGAGGACAATAGGCTTCCCGACAGCTAATATGAAATTGTATGAACCTCTTAAGATGATCCCGGCAGATGGAGTATACAGCGTTTATGTTGAGGTACTTGGAAAAGTATATATAGGAATATGCAATATAGGTACCAGACCTACTGTAGGGGAGAGCAATGAAAGGACAATTGAGACCCATATTTTGAATTTTGAGGAGGATATTTATGGCTTGGATATCAAACTGGAGTTTGTTGGAAGCATAAGACCCGAGCAGAAATTCCCGTCATTGGATGCTTTGAAAGAACAGTTGGGCAAGGACAAGGACTATGCATATAATCTTTTGAAAGAGAAGATTGTAAAGAAATTGAGATAGTTATGAAGCTTTTGGATTCTTCTGATATTATTGGTATTTTGTTGGCAGTGTTTACGTTTGTTGTGCCAGCAATTTCCCGTGTGTTGGATAAGAAGAAAAAAGAGAAAAAGAATATTGAGGCACAATTCCCCCAGGAAGAGCTGCCCAATGAGAACCCTGATGTTGGGAAACCGGTAATAAATGAAGAGTTGGAGGAACTTTTCAATGTACTGATGGGTAAAGAAGAGGTGATGGATGAACCTCATGCTGAATATGAAAAGGATCCGGAACCGGAACCGGAGACTGAGACTGAAAAGGAGATTGAAACAGCATTGGATACTATACAAGAGCAGGTTGTCCCACAGACTCAGAATATTTCATACGAGACTGAAGTTGTAGAGGTTCCCGGCGAAAAGAATGAGGAGAATAGTGTGAAGGAGAGTTTGAAACGTAATCCTAAGGAGGCTGTTATACTCTCAGAGATTCTTACTCCAAAGTTTAAAGAATACAATTGAAAATTAGAAAATTAAAAAAGGATATGTCAGGTAAAGTACATTATTTTACAGAAGAAGGTCTGGAAAAAGTGAAGGCTGAATTGGCCCACATGATTTCGGTAGAGAGACCAGCTATTTCCAAGGCCATTGCTGAGGCAAGGGATAAGGGAGATTTGTCGGAGAATGCAGAGTATGATGCAGCAAGAGAGGCTCAGGGATTGTTGGAGCTTAAGATATCTCAGTTGCAGGATATTGTTGCGAATGCCCGTGTAATTGATGAGTCAAAGATCAATACAGATCAGGTTCAGTTGCTTAACAAGGTTAAGATAAAAAATCTTGCGAATGGTGCAGTTATGGAGTATACTATTGTTGGCGAGAGTGAGGCTAATTTGAAAGAGGGAAAATTGGCAGCTCAGACCCCAATTGGAAAGGCTCTTATCGGGAAGAAGAAAGGAGAGGTTGTTGAGGTGAGTGTCCCTAGCGGTATCATTAAATTTGAGATTATTGATATTTCAATCTAAAGGTTATGGCTTCTATTTTCAGCAGAATTGTAAACGGAGAAATCCCTTCGTACAAAGTTGCGGAGGATGATAATTATTATGCATTTTTGGATATAAATCCATTGGCAAAAGGTCATACTCTTGTAATTCCAAAATTGGAGGAGGACTACATTTTTAACCTTCCAGCAGAGACTTATGCTGGTTTGTGGAACTTTGCGAACAAAGTAGCAAAGGCTATTGATATTGCTGTTCCAAGCAAAAGGGTAGGAGTGGCTGTTCTTGGCATGGAGGTGCCTCATGCACATATTCACCTTGTACCGCTTAACAGTGAGCAGGATATGGATTTTAGAAAAGAGAAGCTGGCACTTACAAAAGAGGAGTTTGCTGCAATAGCAGAGAGTATTTCAAAAGCATTTTCAACACTATAGTATATGAAAAAAATAGCAATTTTTGGCTTGGCTGCACTTATGGCAGCAAGCTGTTCAAATAAAAAAGGAGCTGAAATCAATGCCAAAATTGAGGGGGCAAATAACGCTGAAGTTGTTTTGTACCAGTTGGCTGTAAACCAGATAAAACCAGTAGATACAGTTAAGACCGGTGCAGACGGTTCTGTTAAATTGAACGTTGTAACCCCTGAAACTTCACCTGAGTTCTACTATCTTACATATAAAGGAAACAAACTTGCATCGTTTGTACTAAAGACAGGTGACAAAGTGAATGTGCAGGTTGATACTCTTGGTAAAGGAGTGACAATTGAGGGGTCACAGGAGTCTTTGCTTCTTGGTGAGTATGAGAAGGCTCTTGCTGCTGTAAGTGCTGAGTTTGAGGCTATGGCAGCTCAGTTGGATGGCGCTTTGGCAAATAAAGACCAGAAAGCTGCACAGCAGATTAACCTTCAGATGGGCAAACGTTATATAAGCTACAGAAAAGAGATGATTAAGAAGATTATGGAGAATCCATATTCTTTTGCAAATATCAACGCTTTATACCAGTCAATTTCTCAGCAGTTGCCTGTATTCTCTGATCAGAATGATTATCTTTTGGTGCAGAGAGTTCATGATTCATTGGTAACAATGTATCCTGCATCTGTATATGTAAAATCACTTGAGGGACAGATTGAGAATGCTCTAAAAGCCTTGGAGTTTGTTGATAAAGTTAATGAGGCAAATGAGATAGCTTTCCCTAACATTTCTCTTCCAGATGTAAATGCAAAGAATGTAGAGTTGTCATCACTAGAGGGTAAGCCGTTTATCCTAATGTTCTGGACCATTACAGAGCCAAGCCAGAAAATGTTCAACAACGATCTTAAAGAGATTTACAAAAAATACCGTAAAGAGGGACTTGAGATTTATCAGGTTAGTATCGATAGCGATAAAACAGCTTGGGCTGCAGCGGTAAGAGAGCAGAAACTTCCTTGGATAAGTGTTTGTGACGGAAAAGGTGCTATGTCTCCTGCAATTTATACATATAATGTTGCAACAATTCCATCAATGTTTGTATTCAATGCAAAAGGTGAGATTGTTGAGAAAGGTAACCTTACAGGTCAGGGTAAGATTGAAGCTGCTGTTAAGAAAGCACTTAAATAATTTGGTAAAGATAAAATTCAAGCAGGCTGGTCATATTTGGTCAGCCTGCTTGTTGTATAAATACCAGTGTATAATATCTTATAGCAATTTTTTTGGTTTTCCAGCAACAAAATCTTTCAGGTAGAAAGGTTCAAAGTATGCGTTGTCTTCAAATTCTTCAGCTTCAAATTTTGCAGAAGCAATAACTCTCATCCCTATGGCATGAGGCGCCTGTGGTGCAAAATATGCGTTAGGATTATTTCCAACAAGTTCCTTGAACTTCTCTGCACCATTACCGGTGAATAATACAGGCCCTGCAGCAAGCTCTGCTGCGTAGCTTGTCTCATCAAGAATCTTGGCCTCTACAGGGGTTAATTGTTCCCCTTTAGAATTGAAGTTGGCTGTATATACCTCCATCCTTCTGGCATCAATCATCGGGATAATAAGGAACTCTTCCTGACCTTGGTATAGATTGTTGTCTATGGCCATTTGTGCAATGGTTGCAAGGGTACATACAGAAATAAGGGGTTTGGAGGCTCCATAACATAATCCCTTTGCACAAGAAACTCCAACTCGGAGTCCGGTGTATGATCCAGGTCCCTTGCTTACGGCTACTGCGCTACAATCATCCATTGTAATGGAGTTCTCTGCAAGTATTTCTGTTACATATCCTCCAATTACAGATGCGTGTGCCTTTGGCTCGTTTATAAATTTTTCAGATACGGTTTCTCCGTTTTTTGTAAGGGCGACTGAGCATGCGTCAGTGGCTGTTTCTATAAGCAGTATATATATGTCCATATCGTTATTTGCTGTTATTTGTTCTGGAGAGTTACAAGCGATCCCTCCTTAAGTTCTTTGCTGATGGCAGAATAAGGAGCTGTTACAATTCTCAAAGTTGTATCAAGTCCTTTTGTAACCTCAATATTTTTCATATCCTGAATACCGGTTTCAATCTCCTGAACATTTACTTTGCCGGTATTGCTGTCATATACAAATACCTGCTGGAGTGTATTGCCAATATATTTCACAGAATCTTGTAATATTTTTCTTGTTGTTATGCTCTGTAGTGGAATAGTTACAATATTCTCCTTTTTTTGAGTGCAGATAGATACTGTGGCACTCATGCCTGGGCGGAGTGGAATATTGCCTCTGGTAACAAGTGATGCATATGAGCAAGGAAGGATATTCACTTTAACTTCAAAGTTTGTTGCCTGGTCTGCACTTAGTGTTCCCGATGAATTTTTAGAAGAATTGGCAATATGTGTTACTATACCAGTAAACTTTTTGTTGGGATATGCATCAATTTCTATTGTGGCAGTATCAGAAAGTGCAATCCTGTTTATATCTATCTCGTTTACATCTACCAGAACTTCCATTTTGCTCAAGTCTGCAATTCTCAACATTTCGGTTCCCGCCATTTGGCTTGTACCTACAACCCTCTCACCAATCTCAACACTCAATTTTGATATTGTACCATCCATGGGTGCATATATGTTTGTTTTAGTAAGGTTCTCCTGAGCTTCTTTAAGAGAGGCCTCTGCACTTAATACATTGTACTCAGCTGCTTTAAGCTGACTTTTTGTTATCTCAAACTCTGCTACTGACTTTTCATAATCTGCCGCTGAGATAGTTCCTCTTTGATACAGGGCTTTGTTGCGGGAATGTGTAAGCTCACTCTGTTTGTATTGAGCCTCCTGTTGGGCATATTGTGCCTTTACAGAATTAAGAGATGCCTCTGCACGGTCTTTGGCAGATATATACAAATCTTGTTTTATCTGTAGAATAAGATCACCTTTTTTTACAGCATCTCCCTCCTGGTAATTAAGTTTTATTATCTCACCCGAAACATCAGGACTTATTTTTACCTCAGTTACAGGCTGTATTTTTCCGTTTGCAGGAATAGACTCTGTTATACTTCCGATTTGAGGAGCGGATATTGTGACATAAATCCCTTCAGCCCCTTTTCCTTTTCCAATAGCAATTAGAATGACAATTATTGCAGCAGCTGCAATAAGAATATATTTATTGTTTTTCTTTTTAGCCATATTTGATGTTTTATAGAGTGAGAGGGATATTTTTATAGTAGTCGAGAATCTTTTGTTGGAACAGGCATTGGTATTTGCTCTGCAGATATTCAGACTGTGCTTTAAATAAATTTGCCTTTGCAGTAGTATAGTCGGTTCCGTTGAGCATTCCCAGCTGGAATTTCTCCACTGTCTGGTCAAACGATAGTGTAGCAGCTTCCATATTGGCTTTTGCGGCCATCATTTTATGATAGCTTCCTGTTACTTCGTTATATGCAAGCCTAATCTGTTTTTCCATCTCCTGAGAAGCAATTTCTACTCCGATACGTGATTTTTCAACACCGGCTTTGGCATTTCTGATTGCCGAACTGTTGCGCCAGTTGTTGAAGATTGGGATACTCAAACTCAATCCAACGGATGGATTTCTGTTGTTGTCAAACTGTGTGAAGAAAGGTGTATCCTGGCTATCACTATAATATGTGCCATATCCTGCACTGAATGACAATGTAGGCAAAGCTGCACCCTTCTGTATTTTGTAGTCTAATTTGCTTTGTTCAAGGGCAAGTTCAGCTTTACGCATTTGGGGTAATGTTTGGGCATTTGCAATTATCTGCTCAATGTCATCCTCAACAGGTGAAATAAGGCTGATTACATCTGGTGTCTCAATTGCAAAATCCGAAACAGAATCCAAATCCAGCAATTGTGAAAGTTCCAAAAGTGCAGTGCTGTGGTTGTTGCGGGCTGTGACAATCTGGAGAGTCTCATTTGCAAGTTGAGATTTTACCTCCAATAGTGAACTATATGGCTGTTGACCTGCTTCTACCAGTTTTGCTGTTGTCTCAAGTTGTCCTTTAACACTGTTATAACTCTCTCTTGCAGCCTTTTCAATCTCATTAGAAAGAAGAACCTGTAAGTATCCTTTAACAATGGCAATGGAGATGTCATCTTTCAAAGCCTCAATGTTTGCCTGGGCAATTGCCTGTTGGTTTTTATTGTATTTTACAGTGTTGTGTTTGCGGAGTCCTTCAAATACGGGTATAGCAGCCGATACGTTCATAGAAGAACTCTGGGAAAGTTTGTTTTTTACAATCTCAAGGTCGTTAAGGTTAACTGAGCGTCCCCAATTCATATTATGTCCCATAGAGGCATTCACAGAAGGGAAATACTCCAATTTTGCAGCTGTAACATTATTTTGGGCAATTCCCAAATCATGTTCCATCTGCTTTATCTGCAGGTTGTATTGATGTGCATGACTGATACATTTCTCCAACGACCATATCTGTTGGGAAAAACCTTGTTGGCCAAACATTATGCATGCTGCCAACGGTAATGTGCAGAGAAAATTCTTTACCTTGATATGCATATTGCAAAGTTAAAAAATATTGAGAAAGGAGGGCCTCCTCAAAGCTGAATTTCCTAAAATAGGGGGAATTTGACTCTCAGTTGGCCCTCCTGATGGGCTACAATGGTTGTTGAAGAACCAATTTCCTCAATTTATTGGCCATATATAACATCTTTGCAAAAGATCCTATACACTCAGCAATAAACTCTATCAACTGAGCCGTCTGTTCATTCTTTCCTCCAAAAATTAGAGTTGCAGTCTTTTTGTCAATCTCAATGAACGTATTCATAATAACCTCCTTTCAAAATTTGTTCCATCCTTTCTTCAGCCCTCTTATTATCTCCTCGCGGTACTCAAGGATAAATTCCACCGCTTTTTTTACATATCCCCACAAGTCAATTTCACAAACTGTGGAAACACCTCCAACTACAAGCTGAAGCTCTTTTTCGCTACATCTTTCCATAATACAAATTTTTACTTCCCTACCGATCAGTGCTACGTAGGTTACCACTCCAAGCCGGCTTTATCTATATTAACAACGTTGTCAGCAATAATGGAACTCTCCTTTTTGTGTGAAACCAAAATAATAGTCTTCCCTTTATCTCTCAATTTGTGGATACATTCTGCTACATATTCTTCATTTTTACTGTCCATTGATGATGTAGCCTCATCCAGGATATAAATACGTGGATCCTTATATAACGCTCTGGCAATCCCAATTTTCTGGCATTCTCCTCCCGACAGAGAATAACCACCACCCCCTGCATTCGTAAGCAATCCTTGTGGGAACCGCTCAATCATATCTGTCATGTTGAGTTCTCTACATATCTCAAGCACCCTTTCAATACATGGATTGTTATCCCCCATAACTATATTTTCCAGAATGGAGGCATTAAGAATTGAGGGGCGTTGTTCTACATATCCTATATTGTTTTTCCATTGGACCTGATTGAACTGATGAATATTTATCCCTCCGTAACTTATAGAGCCTTCTATAGGGGCATAATCACCTGTAATTAACTTTAATAGAGTGCTTTTTCCTCTGCCGTTGCCCCCTTCAATTCTGGTGATTTTTCCCTGTTCAATATACAAATAAATGCCATTGAAAAGCATCTCCCTGCCAGGATACTTGAATTTGAGGGCTTTGATCTTTATATCTGCATCAAGCCCAATAGGAGATATTTTTCCTTCGGCTTTATCATTGTCTTTAATAGAAAGTATTTCATAAATTCTTTTTATGGCAACTTTAGCTTTTGCCATAGAGCTGATTGATGATGTCATATCATCTAAAGGAACTGTAAAAAAGGAACATAAAGAGTAGAAGCCTACCAGTTCTCCCAATGTCATATGGCCGTTGAAAACAGTCAGAGTGCCAATACACAACACCATACACACAAGCAATCTGGAAACTCCTTGTACAGATATCTCAAAACCGGTTACAGCAAATGCAGATTTCTGGAGCATTTCTGCCAGAGTTATATATTTCTCTTCAATTTTCATTGAGGCTTTCCCTGCGGCGTTATAGTGTCTGATACTTTGTACAGATGCAACCCCTTCCAATAATGAACTCTCAAATGCAGAATTGGCAGCAGCAACGGCTTTGCCCCATCTGCTGCTGGTTTTCTCAGCCACCCAATACAGAGTAATGTATACAGGTAAAAAACACAACACCATTATTGCCATCTGGAAATTGTAAACCAGCATTATAGTGAGGGCGGTAACAAGAGTAATGACACTTGCCGCCATACCAATTGTACCTCCAGTGATAAATGAACGGATAAGGTGTATGTCATCTGTCCTGGAAGAGATGTCTCCAGCAGTATAATTGTCATAAAAAGGGGCAGGCAGTTTAAAAAGTTTCCATATATAGGCAGCTATAAGTGAACTTTCTACTTTAATGCTGCAACTGATGATCCTTTTTGTTGCACAATACCCAACAACCAGAGATAGGATCATGAGCATACCCACTGCCGGAACGGCAATCCATAAAAGATTTCTTTCTCCCGACGGTATTATAACATCTATTATCTGCTGAAGCAGCATGGTTGTAACCATTCCGGTACAGATACATATTACAGTTCCTGCGAATGCAAGCAGCAGTTCTTTTTTATTTCCTTTAAGCAGTTTGAGGATAAAGTGGCCGGCATGTGCTGCCTCACCTGTGCACGTTAGGGTGGCAGAAGGTACAACCCTTATAAAATATCCGCTCCATTTGCTGGAAAACTCCTCTACCGGCATGTTCATAAGTATGCCATCGGCAGGGTCCATTATCCGCAAGTGCTTTCTGTTTAGGGAGTAGATGACCACATAATGGAGATATCCGTTTTCATCTTTTGTATGAGCAATAACTGGTAACTGCAATTGTTTCAGCTGATGAATATCCTTTTCATTGGAACGGTAACCGTTTGCCTGAAATCCAAGGGAAACAGCTCCATCTATAATACCTTGTACTGATATTCCTTGGGGAGTGCATCCGCATATCATCCTAATGTGTGCCATTGATATGGAAATACCATAGAAGGCCGCTATAGACGCAAGACAAGCTGCGCCACAATCATATTTGTAGTGCTGTCTGATTTTAATCCTGCTGCTCAGGAGTACCTGTTGTGAGAAGTGTTCCATACCCAAACCATTTTTGCAAAAATGGGGAGGTATGGAGAATTATACCAGCTTTTTGGTAAAATTTACCCAAACAATTTTTTTTATGAAAAAAGCTTATTCAAAAAAGGAAAAAAATCCTTTGTGAAGTTCTCCAGGAGGGTACATACTTTGGAATCTTTGAATAAATCGTCGGGAAGAAGATGGAACATTCCGTTAAGATGATTTATTACTGAAAAAGCAATTCCAAGGATGATTACTGCTTTCAATGCGCCAAAAAGGAGACCAAGCAGGCGGTTGACCCATCCCAATGTTGTTATTTTTACCAGATTCTCTATTCCCTTTCCAATCAATTGGATTATGATTACTACCAGAATGAAGATTGTAGCAAAGGCGATTATTTTTAGGGTGTCTTGGGATATTTCCAATTTCAGCCATTCAATTATTTTAGCTGTAAGTAAGTTGGCGAATTTAGATGCACACAAGGTGCCAAGTACAAGTGCGGCAATACTTATCACCTGACTTACGAATCCTTTGAAAATTCCCCAAATAGCAGCAACAAGTATAATTGCTATAATGATGATATCCAAAACTTCCATGACTGCTTTTTTTTTTCAAAAGTAAGCAAAATTTTATATTTGGAGAAATGTACTTTGCTATGATTTTGGTAAATCGTATTATCTTTGCGGATTAAAATTTTTAAAATATCTCAAAAATGGGTTTCGCAGAATATAAAAATCTTGATTTAGTAGAGATAAATCGTAGTGTACTGGAGAAATGGAAAGCAGAGCAGTGCTTTGAGAATACCCTTAAGGCTAGGGAAGGAGCAAAGAAATTTGTTTTCTTTGAGGGTCCACCTTCGGCTAACGGTATGCCTGGTATCCACCATGTGATGGCCAGGGCTATTAAGGATGCTTTTTGCCGTTTCAAGACTCAGAGCGGATATCTTGTGCAGAGAAAGGCAGGTTGGGATACACATGGCTTGCCAGTTGAGCTTGGTGTTGAGAAGATGTTGGGTATTACTAAGGAAGATATCGGGAAGAAAATTACAGTAGACGAATACAACAGTGCCTGCCGCAAGGAGGTTATGAAATATACCAAAGAGTGGGTTGCTCTTACAGAGAGAATCGGTTATTGGGTGGATATGGATAATCCTTACATTACATATGACAACAAGTACATTGAGACTTTGTGGCATCTGTTGAAGGATATTTATGGCAAGGGCCTTTTGTATAAAGGTTATACCATCCAGCCATATTCTCCTGCTGCAGGTACAGGATTGAGCTCCCACGAGCTTAACCAGCCTGGCTGCTACCGTGATGTTAAGGATACTACAGTAGTGGGCCAGTTTAAGATTAAGGAGCCTAAGGCAGAGATGGCACAGTGGGGTACACCTTACTTCCTTGCATGGACAACAACTCCA
>JAZLBB010000032.1:0-2586 GCA_045613465.1 Candidatus Egerieisoma sp. | reverse complement strand
CTCGTCGCTTTTCAGTCTTATCATTTCAAAAGAACTATCAAAAAATTACATTCCCGAACGGCCTTTAAGACGTCCTGTCTTCATTAAACCGTCGTAGTGGCGCATTAACAGATAACTCTCTATCTGTTGTAGAGTATCAAGTACTACTCCAACAAGGATCAACAAGCTTGTTCCACCGTAGAACTGTGCAAACTGGTTATTGATACCCAATTTCATAGCAAACGCAGGCATGATTGCTACCAAAGCTAGGAAAATAGATCCTGGCAATGTGATGCGTGACATAACTGCATCTAGATACTCAGCAGTTTTCTTACCAGGTTTTACACCAGGAATAAAACCACCGTTTTTCTTCATATCCTCAGCCATCATTGTTGGATTTACAGTTACTGCGGTGTAGAAGTAAGTAAATGCAACAACCAACAAACCAAATATGAAATTATACCAGAAGCCTGTATAGTTACCAAGAGTGGCGGCTAATCCACGGGTAGCATCAAAGCTAGCAAATATAATAGGGAACAACATCAAAGCCTGAGCAAAGATAATTGGCATAACTCCTGCCGCATTAACTTTCAAAGGAATATACTGACGTACTCCACCATACTGTTTGTTACCTACAATTCTTTTTGCATACTGAACTGGAATTCTTCTGGTACCCTGAACAAGTGCAATAGTTGCAACAAATACAAAGAACAACACAAGAATCTCAACGATAAGCATTAGCAAACCACCTGTAGTCTGGCTAAGTCTTGTTCCGATCTCAGCTGTAAGTGCATAAGGTAGTCTTGCAATGATACCCACCATGATGATTAGAGAAATACCATTTCCTAAGCCGCGGTCAGTAATTCTCTCACCAAGCCACATGATGAACATAGTACCACCAATAAGAACTATAGTTGCAAATAGGTTAAAAGAAAATCCTTTAATCAAAAATGCTGTCTCTGGCAACTGAGTGTGAAGGTTTGTAAGGTAAGCTGGACCCTGCAATGCCAAAATCACGATTGTCAGATAACGTGTCCACTGATTCATCTTCCTACGACCGCTCTCGCCCTCGCGCTGCAATCTCTGGAAGTATGGAATCATGATTCCCAAGAGCTGAATTACGATAGATGCCGAGATGTAAGGCATTACACCTAGAGCAAAAATCGAAGCATTTCCGAAAGCACCACCTGAGAACATATCCAACAAGCCCATTAGGCCGTCAGCTGTCTGTGCCTCCAGATTTGCAAGCTGCGTTGGATCTATACCTGGAACAACTACAAAGCTGCCCAATCTGTAGACCAAAAGTAGCAGAATAGTGTATACTATTCTATTACGCAACTCTTCAATCTTGAAAATATTCTTAATAGTTTCAATTAATCTTTTCATTGGTTTTTTAGATTAGTGTTGTAGAACCCTGTGCAGCCTCAATCTTAGCTACAGCTGATTTAGAGAAAGCATGCGCAGTTACATCCAACTTAACGGTAAGCTCACCATTACCCAATACTTTAACCAAATCTTTTTTCTGGATAAGACCGTTCTCAATCATTGTGTCTACAGTAATTGCTGAAAGACCAGTCTTCTCGCTCAAAGCCTGCAATGTTGAAAGATTTACAGCTTTATATTCTACTTTGTTAGGATTGTTGAATCCAAATTTAGGCAGACGTCTCTGAATAGGCATCTGACCACCCTCAAAACCAAGTTTACGAGAATATCCAGAACGTGACTGAGCACCTTTGTGACCACGGGTAGATGTTCCACCATGACCTGATCCCTCACCACGACCGATTCTTTTCTCTCTTCCAATAGAACCCTCTGAAGGTTTTAATGTATGTAATTTCATTGCTAAATCCTCTTAATTAGTTGATTTCTTCTACTTTAACAAGGTGTAGAACTTTCTCGATCATTCCTTTATAAACTGGAGTAAGTTCCAACTCTACAGAGTGTCTGATACGGCGGATTCCTAGTGACTGCAAACAAGCAATCTGATTTTTAGAAGCTCCGTTCTTACTTTTAATCTGGGTAACTCTAACTTTTGCCATAATCAATTCCTCCTTAACCATTAAATACTTTGTTCATGTGGATACCTCTCAAACCAGCAACAGTGTAAGCATCTCTCAACTCAGCAAGAGCAGCTACAGTAGCTTTTACAAGGTTGTGAGGGTTTGAAGAACCTTTAGATTTAGCCAAAACGTCATGAACGCCTACTGACTCAAATACAGCACGCATCGCACCACCCGCTTTAACTCCTGTACCGGCAGCAGCTGGTTTCATGAATACGCTTGCTCCACCAAATTTAGCGGTCTGCTCGTGAGGAATAGTACCTTTGTATACAGGAACTTTAACAAGGTTTTTCTTAGCATCCTCAATACCTTTTGAGATAGCTGTAGTAACCTCATTAGCTTTACCTAAACCGTAACCTACTACTCCATTCTCATCACCTACAACAACTATTGCTGCAAAACTGAAGTGACGACCACCTTTTGTTACTTTAGTAACTCTTCTTACTGCAACTAGTCTATCTTTTAGCTCTAGCTCGGTAGTTTTTACCTTTTTTACATTCATATTTGCCATAGTTTCTTAGAATTTAAGACCACCCTCGCGAGCGGC
>JAZLBB010000031.1:0-1881 GCA_045613465.1 Candidatus Egerieisoma sp. | reverse complement strand
AGCAACATGTTTAACCCACTCTGGAGCTACACGTTTGAATGAATCTGGAACGAATTTGCCTCTTGAGATGTTTTTCCACTCAAATGGAATCTCAACTTTAATATACTCACCACCTCTGTCAACTGCAGCGTAGTTCATATTAACGATGTTCTCACCTTTCTTACCGTAGCTCTTGTCAATAGCTTTCTTCATTGCAGCAACTGCAACCTCGTAAGGGATAATCTCAGAGATTTTGAAGAATGCAGACTGTAGGATAGTGTTGGTTCTGTTACCCAAACCAATCTCCTCAGCAATCTTAGTAGCATTGATGATATATAGGTTAACATCTTTGTGAGCGATCTCAGCTTTAACGTGGTCTGGAATTCTCTCTAGAGTCTCCTCTACATCCCACAAGCTGTTTAGCAACAAAGTACCGTTTTTCTTGATACCTCTCATTACATCGTATTTGCCAAGGTATGAAGGAACGTGGCAAGCTACGAAGTCTGGAGTTGATACCAAGTATGGAGAAGTGATAGGCGCATCACCAAATCTCAAGTGTGAGCAAGTGAAACCACCTGATTTCTTAGAATCGTAGTCGAAGTAAGCCTGGCAGTATTTGTTGGTGTTCTCACCAATAATCTTAATGGTGTTTTTATTAGCACCTACAGTACCGTCTGAACCCAAACCGTAGAATTTAAGCTCTGCAGTACCAGGTTTAGCCAAGCTGATCTCCTCAAGCTGAGGAAGTGATTTAAAGGTAACGTCATCAACGATACCAATAGTGAAATCATTTTTAGGCTCTTTAGCCTCAAGGTTCTCGTAAACAGAGATAATCTGTGCAGGAGTGGTGTCTTTAGAAGAAAGACCGTATCTTCCGCCAACAACTTTAGCATTGATACCGTGCTCTGCAATCATAGATTTTACATCTACGTATAGAGGCTCTCCAACTGCACCTGGCTCTTTAGTTCTGTCAAGGACAGCAATTCTTTTAACGTTTTTAGGAAGAACTCTTAGGAAATATTTAGCTGAGAATGGTCTGTAAAGTCTTACAGTTACAACACCAACTCTCTTACCTTTAGCCATCAAGTGGTCTACAACCTCTTTAATAGTCTCAGTTACTGAACCCATAGCAATGATTACGTTCTCTGCATCCTCTGCACCGTAGTAATCAAATGGAAGGTAACGGCGGCCGGTAAGCTCGCTAATCTCACCCATATATCTTGCAACTACATCTGGAACAGCCTCGTAGTAAGTGTTACAAGCCTCTCTGTTCTGGAAGTATACGTCAGCATTCTGTGCAGTACCTTTGGTTACAGGAGCGTTAGGGTTAAGACCTCTAGCGCGGAATTTAGCCAATGATTTGGTACTTACCATTTTCTTAAGATCCTCAGCATCGATTGCCTCAATTTTCTGAATCTCGTGTGAAGTTCTGAAACCGTCAAAGAAGTGAACGAACGGAACAGAAGATTTGATTGTAGCAAGGTGTGCAACAGCAGCCATATCCATTGCCTCCTGAACGCTTGCTGAAGCAAGGAATGCAAAACCTGTCTGTCTTGCAGCCATTACGTCCTGGTGGTCACCAAAGATAGATAGAGCGTGTGAAGCAAGTGCTCTTGCTGAAACATGGAAAACTGTAGGAAGAAGCTCTCCTGCAATTTTGTACATGTTAGGAATCATAAGCAACAAACCCTGCGAAGCAGTGAAAGTTGTAGTAAGAACACCAGTCTGAAGTGAACCGTGAACAGCACCAGCTGCACCACCCTCACTCTGCATCTCAACAACCTTTACAGGCTCACCAAAAATGTTCTTTTTGCCAAAAGCTGACCACTCGTCTACCAACTCAGCCATTGTAGAAGATGGGGTGATAGGGTAGATGGCTGCCAACTCACTGAACATGTATGC
>JAZLBB010000030.1:0-2477 GCA_045613465.1 Candidatus Egerieisoma sp. | reverse complement strand
AAGGGTTGGGCTGTTCGCCCATTAAAGCGGTACGCGAGCTGGGTTCAGAACGTCGTGAGACAGTTCGGTCCCTATCCGGCGTAGGCGTAGGATATTTGAGAGGAGCTGTCCTTAGTACGAGAGGACCGGGATGGACGGACCGCTGGTGTATCTGTTGCATATCAAGTGCATGGCAGAGTAGCCAAGTCCGGAAGGGATAAACGCTGAAGGCATCTAAGCGTGAAGCCCCCCTCAAGATGAGATATCCCAATAAGTAAGACCCCTTAAAGACTATGAGGTAGATAGGGCTGAGGTGTAAGCACAGTAATGTGTTCAGCTGACAGTCACTAATCGGTCGAGGGCTTAACCTAAGTTGGAAGAGAGAGAATGTTATCAAACAGGTAACGGATGAAGATTTCAGTGTTCGGTTTTGAAGGTATAAGTTTTTATATCACTTGCTTTAAAGAGAAGGCTTTGTTCCTTCTTTTTTTGTTTTATAGGAAATTGCTTTGGTAGACTATTGAATAAAGACAAGTTTTTTGGTAGAATGCTTTTATAATTTTCTTTTGGAGATAGACATGCAGATACATTATATAGAAGAAATAAAAAAAAGCATAGAAGAAGCAAACCTTGTCGTGGTAGGTCTGGGGGAAGAGTGGAACGTATCACCGGATACCCAGAGTAGTCAAGTTTATCAGACGGTTATGAGTGATTTAAAAGCACATCCGGAATATCAATGGTTATTGCCTTATTTCTATTATAAATGGACCGATGATAAGTTGCAGCAGGCTTATAAAAATTTGTTTGATTTATTGAAAGATAAAAATTATTTTGTGGTTGCGACAACAACAAACCGTGGTTTTGTACCTTTTGTAAGAGAAGACCGTTTTGTAATGCCTTGCGGTACGGATGAGTATATGCTCGATGAAGGTTTATTCAAAAGTATGGAATATACTCGGTTTGTGGAATCTTTGGAGGCATATATAAAGGGTGAGATTTCTTTTGAAGGTATTCAATTTGTAAAAAATGAGGCTGGAGAAGTAATACCGTTTAACAATATTTTTGCACCGGGATATAAGGAAGAAGGTTACTTGCCACAGTGGAGTAAATATATGAGCTGGCTTCAGGGGACGATGAATCGTAAGGTTTGTCTTTTAGAATTAGGTGCGGGGTTGCAGTTCCCTAGTGTGATTCGTTTTCCTTTTGAAAAAATGGCGTATTTTAATCAGAAAGCAACTTGCTTTAGGGTTCATAGGACGCTTTATCAATTGACGGAAGAAATGGCAGAAAGAAGTGTCAGCGTGCCAATGCATGCTGTGGAATTATTTGAGGATAAATAAATGATTGCGATTATAGATTATGATGCCGGTAATGTGAAGAGTGTAGAAAAGGCGTTGCAGTTTTTGGGACAGGATGCAGTTCTTACACGTGATAAAGATGTTTTATTGAAAGCAGACAAGGTAATATTGCCGGGGGTGGGTGCCTTTGGTAATGCCATGGAAAAACTTAAGCAATATGGTCTGGTAGACATTATTCATCAGATTGTAAACAACGGAACTCCGTTTTTAGGTATTTGTCTGGGACTTCAACTGATGTTTGAAAGCAGTGAAGAAACACCGGGAGTAGAAGGGCTTGGTCTTTTGAAGGGCAAAATTGTACGTATTCCTGAGAAAGATGGACTCAAAGTGCCTCATATAGGGTGGAATGATTTGCAGTTTCCAAAGGAAAGCCGTCTGTTTAAGGGGTTTAATGGCGGTGAATATGTATATTTTGTGCACTCCTATTATTTGCAGGCGGAGGATGCATGTGATGTAGCAGCGACTACGGAGTATGGAGTACATATTCATGCGGCGGTAGAGCATGGCAACATTTTTGCATGCCAATTTCATCCGGAAAAAAGTGCAGATGTAGGTTTGAAGATTTTGTCAAATTTTGTAGCATTATAAAACAAGAAAGTATAGAGAGAAAAAGATGCATACCAAACGAATTATTCCTTGCCTGGACGTGCACAATGGACGTGTAGTGAAAGGAACCAACTTTATTAACTTAAGAGATGCCGGAGACCCTATTGAGGTGGGAAAAGCTTATGGTGAAGCGGGTGCTGATGAGCTTGTTTTTTTGGATATTACTGCGTCCAGTGATGCCAGAGCAATTAAGCTGGATATGGTGCGCCGTGTAGCAGAAACCGTATTTATCCCATTTACAGTAGGTGGTGGAATCCGCACCATAGACGATTTTAAGATGATTTTACGCGAAGGAGCAGATAAAATTGCGGTAAACAGTGCGGCAATTATGAATCCTCAACTGATTAGTGAGGCAGCGGACAAGTTTGGGTCTCAATGTGTGGTAGTTGCAATTGATGCCAAGCATACACCGGAAGGTGATTTCCATATATTTAAAAATGGCGGGCGTATTGATATGGGGATTGACGCCATAGAATGGGCTATAGAGGCAGAGCGCCTGGCTGCCGGTGAGATTTTGCTTACCAGTATGGATGC
>JAZLBB010000029.1:0-3144 GCA_045613465.1 Candidatus Egerieisoma sp. | reverse complement strand
CATTGCATACTGGCAGGGTGTAGGACAGAACAGGAATAAAGCAAACTATCTGTCAAGATCTACAGTAAATGCTATACCACCTTCTGAAGGTTCGGCTCCTGCAGGTGAAGACACACGTTTAGTAGTAAGACAGTCAAATATAGTTGGTGTTATCTTCTCAAAAATGGCTACAGTAGTCAATGCCAAGGAACTTGAATCCGGTATCGTATATAACAGCATGGACCACTGGTATAATACAACTCACCAGTTTGATGGAGGCTATTTCTGCGATCCTGACGAAAATGCTGTTATCTTCGTAATAGGCACTAAACCTGCTGTCAAGATCACTAATGAGGATCCTGAAGTAACAGTAGGCGGTGAAACACTGCAGATGACAGCTGTAACACTTCCACCAGATGCAACAATAACATGGTCAACAGCTAATAATACATACGCGACAATTAACGCTACAACAGGCGTCTTAACAGCAGTCTCTGCAGGTACTGCCAAAGTTACAGCAACAATAACAGGCTCAGACGGTACAACAGCAACAGATACAATCGACGTAACAGTCAACGCTTCACAGGCTAAAACAACAAAAAATACTAAAACTGAATAATCTATACAACAGAATAAGCCTGCATCTGATGCAGGCTTTTCTGTTATAGGAAGGTGATAAAATGAAGATACCTAATCTTTATAAAAGCGGTATGTATCAGTATCTTACCGGTACAGGTAAGATAAGAAAACGTGATATACAAGATATGTATATGAACATGCTGACACTTATCGCTGCATCAGAGCATGAGTACAAAACGCCTGACTTCAACAGATATTTCTATGAACTTGCAATAGGAACAGGCGTAGCTGCATTCTATAAATGTAATGCAGCAGGCTCTGTCAACTATGGCAAATGGTGCTGCACGCCTGCAAGACCTGCAGATACTATCAATAATATGCTGACATCAAAGAAGATCACTACAGCAGGATCTGACTATAGTCTTGAATTGAAAGTAGATGAAGACTGTATACTGCTTTATAACAACAGCGCTTTATATCCTAATTTTCTATTCTGCAAATATGCTGAAGACCTTACTGAGACAGCTATAAGCGCTTCCAAGCTCACAAAGTGGTCACGCATGACACCTATACCACGAGTTAACAATGATACTGATATAGTTAAGTATGAAAATCTGATGAAACGCATACTGGAAGGCGAAGATATAAATGTTATATCCGAAGAGCTTTCACTGCTGCAGGACGGTCATAAGACACTTGACGACAATGTTTTGAGGCTTACAGATGAAACTGCAGTAAATAAACTGCATTTTTTCGATCAACACTCTGAACAGATACTTCGAAGATTTGCAACTCTCAGAGGCTTACCATTCACATCAACTGCAAAGAACAGTCAGAATCTGCAGGAAGAATTGCATGACATGGACGCACTAAGCACATTCATGATAGAAGATGAAATAAGATGCAGACGTGAAGGATTTGAAAGCGCAGCTGCTTTCATGAAAAAAATTGACGGTATAGAATTCGACTTTGAATATAAGCCCTCTGACGTGCTTCAGAAGCAGCTTGACAGAAGCCGTATAGAATATACTATGAATGTCGCAGAAGCTCTCAGAATTGAATCTGAAGCTTCTCAGAAGGCTTCGCAGGCTGATAAGTTCGAAGCAGAAGCAGAAAAGTTTGAAGCAGAAGCTGAAAAGCTAGAAGCTGAAGCTGAAAAGCTAGAAGCTGAAGGTGAAAAGCTAGAGGCAGAAGCTGATACTATAGAGGAAGGAAGTGAAAATAATGATCCTGAAGAAGATACCAGTGCAGCTGGAAGTGATACTCTCGGAAATGAGTGATTACTTCATTGAAGAGAATTTTGCAATTGAAGACGTTTGCAATGGTGAAGACGTTTTTGAGATCTTCATGCAGTTCATGAGAAGATATATGTATCTGCCTGCAGGCGATATCGAATACCAGATGACATACTTCGCTATACGTTGGACGCAGTGGTTAGCTTACAGGCTTGCAGATATCCAGACAGCATATGCAGCTTTAAGATCTGAATATGATCCTACAACAGATTATAAGATCAGAGAAACGGAAATGAAGCTGAAAAATGATGGAGACAAGACCACAACTGTTAAAAACAAGTATGATTACGAAACGACTGAAGGAGCAACAGCAGGCAGCCCTCCGACAAATTCAAATTATACTACAACTTTTGACAGCACTGCAGACAGACTTGAATCTAAAAGAATAGAGACTGGAAGCACAACAACACATGTTACAGCTGCTAATGAAGAGCTAAACAAGAAGACAACTACAGTGCAGCATCAGACAACAACAATGACACAAGGCGATACAACATACACAGCTGACTATATTCATAGTCTCAACATGACAAAGGAAGGAAATGTGCATGGTTCGCCTGCAGATAATATCAAAAAGACTATAGAACTTTATCGTGATTCACTTCTGCAGCAGTATGTTGAAGACTTTCTGCACACATATACTTTCTATGTCGGAGAGTTAGGCGGTGAATGCTTATGACAATTACACTATACAGCACTGCAACAGATCCACGAAAGCTTGATAAAACAACAAACGCAACACTTCTGACTGTAACACCGATCACTATTGAGAATACTGACAGAATAGATCTTTTGTCTCCTGTTTTTGAAATAGCTATGAATACCAACTACATGACAGCAAATTATCTCTACTGCGATACATACGACAGATATTACTATATCACGACAAATAAGATAAATACTGCTCAGAGACTGGAGCTGCACTGTGAAATTGATGTCAGACAAAGCTTTGCAGCTGCTATACTTGCAACTGAATGCACTATAATCAGAGCTGAGAATATCGGACAGCCCACACGAATTATTGATAAAAATCTTCCTGTAAATCCTACATCTAAGATAGTTACATCAATAGTGCTGCCTGAAACGTCACAGAGCTTCGATACTGATGCAGAATACAGTTACTTACTGACAGTAGTAGGAGGTGCACCTTCACCATGACAGTTGATACATCTATATGGGGAAGTCCTTATTCAGAATATGATACCATGAATGCAAGAACAGGCGCTGCAGATCTTGACGACACTGATTTTGAAGACTTTCCTCCATTCGTAAAGAACGATATGAGCGCACT
>JAZLBB010000028.1:0-1585 GCA_045613465.1 Candidatus Egerieisoma sp. | reverse complement strand
TCAGAGTCTGAATATTTCTGATAAATGCTCTTTCCATCCTGAGCAAAAGAACTTATGGTAACAAGCAGCATTGCTGCCAAAATGAAAAACCTTTTCATAATCTTAATTTTTACTGTCTACTACGTTATTTAGAATCTCCATTGGCTTTTCCGCCAGAGGCTTTGCCTGGGCAACCATCTCTACACCCATGGACATTTTATTTGAAATTTCTGCAAATGCTTTCTCTACCTGCGCATATGCCATATACGGATCATCAAAAGTATCCTGCAGAGTATTTTTCTGCATTTCTGGTTTCAAAAGTACCAGAGCTAAAACAACCACAGCTGCTGCCGCTATCCCACTGTATTGCAAAATCCGCGTCCTTTGAATCTGTGGCTTCTCTATTGGCGGCACCTTTGCCAGCTCTGCTGCCAGAATCCGCTCCTGGATCCTCCCGGCAAGTCCCTGAGGCACCTCCACTTTCTCTTCCATAGTAGCTGCCTCCAGCTCCTCCAGCCCCATTTTTTCTATATCTTCAATTCTTTTCATCTTAATTTCCATTAAATTTTTCTTCCCGATAAATTTCTCAATGCCCCTCTTGCCCTTGTAAGCAATACTCTCAACGTAAGTTGGGACATCCCCATTCTCTCAGATATTTCTTCGTATGAGAGTTCCTCCACTGTACGCAGAAGGAGAACCTGCTTCTGACTGTCGGGAAGAGACTTGATTGCTCCCAGGACTTTTTCCAACCTCCTCTTTGCATCTATCTGCTCATCTGCCGGCAAGATTGACTCTTTGGCCAAAGCCTGTTCAGCTGGTACTGCTTTCTTTGCCTTGCGCAGTCGGTCGAGACACTCATTTTTCAGGATTCTGATGCTGTAGGCCTTGGCCGATTCCACACCGTCAAGTTTGTCCCGCATCTCCCATAATTTGAGGAATGTCTCCTGCACCGCATCCTCAGCTTCATCCTGCTGTTCAAGTATATGGAAGGCAATCCTGTAGAGCAATGGAGCCAACGGCAAGTATTCTGTATTGAACTTCTGGCTAGTCATCTAATGCAATTTTTGCTATAGCTTCAGTTGAAATTGATCCAAGGATGCATATTACGGCACATTCCGATGGGGTATGCAGGATAAAGTCACTCACCTTCTCTCCGTCCTCGTCTACAATTCCGTAAATCCTCATTTTATCGTCGCCATCTTTAGCTTCCATAAGCATCTGGGAACCTTCAAGCATTTTCTCCAGACGGCTGTTCACTTTTGCCTGTACACTCTTGGAACAATCTTCATAACTTAACACATAAAGACTTCTTACATCCTTAATCATTTTAAGCATCTCTCTGGCATCCGGATCATCTATAGATACAATCTTCAATATTCCCTTTCCCAAACTTGTAGCAAAAGACCCCAGATGTACAACTTCAGCTCCTTCATAATGGCGACAATCCGCTATAAAATTTCCAATTCTGTTCTTGCTTGCCCTATTTCCGAATGTTGCCGCAGTTGCCAACATAGGAACCATCAAACCCAATATCAATAATAGTTTTTTCATAATTTTTTGATGTTTTATAATAGGACTCACTCACCCGCTTTTTGTTAACAGAAAT
>JAZLBB010000027.1:0-1462 GCA_045613465.1 Candidatus Egerieisoma sp. | reverse complement strand
TGATTCTTTTGTAAATATCATGATATTGCGTTTTACAAAACGCTTGAACAGTTCCTTGCCGGTTGGGGTAAGATAATAGTACTTCCTGTCGGGACCTTTACTTACCTTCTTACTGTCATATGCAACTATATCCAGATTCTGGAATTTCCTCAGATTGCGATAAAGGCTCTGTTCTTCACAGGTCATTGTCCCCTCAGATGCCTTCTCCACAAACTCTTTTATCTCTTCCATACATTTGTTGCTCTCTTGTAATGCCAGGAATACCCAAAATGTAAGCTGCCCCTTCTTGTAAGTCTCTTCCCATGCATCAAGCAATTCTTCAATCATAGTCTCTTTTGCCATAACAATAGTATTACTCTTTATGTATTAAACATCTTGTATAATACAAAGGTAATATAAATATTTATTCCTCCAAATAAATATTCAAACATTTGTTGTGATATATAAAAACAAACCCTGCAACCTCATCCTGAGACTACAGGGCTTGTCCGACTTAACCTAACTTAAAAAACTATTTCACTTATGTAAACAAGTGTTGCAGCAAAAAGTTCAGGTGATATCAGATTTTTCCTTCTATAAAATCCAATGTCTCATTCATCCACCGCTCAAAATCCACAATCATGGGAGACTGATTGCCACCATGCCCGGCTTTATCATAAACAGATAGCTTTTTATTTACCTTTTCCGGCAATGCGTTGTAGATCTTTTCAGACATCCATACAGGGGTCCTGTCGTCATTCTTCCCGACAATCAACAATACAGATTTCCTGAATTTTGGAGCAATATGAAAAGGCATCTTATCTTTTGGGAAATTATCGGGAACAACAAGATTGGCTGCAGTTTTCCCTTTTGGATGAACTTTTATCAGTTGGGGAATTACATCTTCAAATGATGATGGAGTACCCAGTAAAATACATCCTTTCACATTTTTATTGTTGTGGGATGCTATCATGCTTAAATACGCTCCAGTTGACCACCCCATAAGAAATATCTCCTTTTTGTCCACTTCAATCAGTTTTGCTACTGTTTTGATGACAGCGGCATAATCCAGGAGCATCTCTGTATAGCAAAGGTAATCCCTGTTCATCTCAAATTGGGAACTGTTTCCAAATCCACGCCAATCAAATGTAACAACATTATAGCCGTTTGCCGCATATACTGCAGCCAAATCTATTTGCATATAGGACATATTACCGGCATCTCCATTGCATATGATGAGAGTTGGCCTTTTTTTGTTGTCTTTGGTTTTATACGGCAACATCTCTTTTTGTCCGGCTTTATAATCGGGCATATCTTGTGCAGGGAAGAACCAGGTCTCTATCTTGTAGCCGTCTTTGGTTTCCACCGGCAAGTTTTTGTATACAAGTCCCCTTTCTTGAGGTAACCTGATATATTTTCTGTCGGGAATAATACTGTATGATTGCAAAGTAATCAGTACTGCCAAAAGTAATAATATAAAACG
>JAZLBB010000026.1:0-28594 GCA_045613465.1 Candidatus Egerieisoma sp. | reverse complement strand
TGAAACAGGAACGGTGATGTTACTTGTTTTAAGTGTATGGATAGGGATGTTCACATCAACGTTTCCTGTGTACAAGGAAACGGGAAAAGCGCCAAATTGCCCCAAAGTTGCACTCTCCGGGGTCATGATTGGAATGTATTTATTGTTATCTGCTGCAGCTGCCTTGTGTGAAAGCATGACTGCTACAAAAAGCAGTATAGCTATAATGTGAGTTTTCATGATTTTGCTGTTTTTAAGTAATTGTTATCTGTTTTTTTAAAGCAATGGTGTATGGCGCCTTTACACCATTGCTCATGTGATGACTACCGGCAGATCATATTAGTTCTGCGGTTTTTGGTCCTCTGAGTGTTCTCCCCTTGTGAGATGTCCCAGAATGAAGTGGATTACTGAGCTCAATAGTCTCAAAATCTTCTTAATGTTTTCTTTGGTACTGTTCATTGCTTTACGTTTTATTGGTTGAGTTAAGAAGGGGCCCCTCGCCTTAACTTTTCACAAAAATATGTGTCTGAAATAGTTGATAAAATGATGATGTTATCATCATTGAAAAATGATGTTTGAACGCTATACGGATGGGATTTGGAGATAAAAAAAGACTGTTTGACCATCATTTGTCATCAAACAGCCGTTATTTGGGATATAGTAAATCCTGCAACTCCTCTGTGTGAATGTTGTGGGAGAAGCAGGATATATTTGGGGAATGGCGTTATGCCATTAGAATATTTGTTTTACCAGATCTGCAACAGTTGAGACAGGAATAATCTGGATACCTTTGTGAGTTTTGTCCTGAGGCTTGTTGAATGATGAGATATAGATTTTCTCCATTCCAAGTTTTGCTGCTTCTGATATCCTTTTTTCTATCTGGCTAACAGGACGTATTTCTCCGCTCAAACCAATTTCTCCGGCAAAGGCTATATTGGACGGCAGACTTGCGTCAAAGTTAGATGACAGAATAGCAGCTACAATAGCCATGTCGCATGCCGGGTCTGTAATCTTTAATCCTCCTGCCATGTTAAGGAATACATCTTTTTGGGAGAGTTTGAATCCAACTCTTTTTTCAAGTACTGCCAAAAGCATATTCATTCTTCTTACATCAAAACCTGTGGCTGAGCGTTGTGGGGTGCCGTAGGCTGCTGTACTTACCAATGACTGAACCTCAATGAGGAACGGACGGCTCCCGTCTAGCATGGCTGCAACTGCTATTCCACTGAGGTTCTCCCCATGCATTGGGATAAACATTTCTGATGGGTTGAGCACTTCAGCCAGACCGTCTGAGCACATTTGGTATACTGCCAGTTCTGCAGTGGAACCAAAGCGGTTTTTTATGCTGCGGAGTATCCTGTAGGCATGGCGGCTGTCCCCTTCAAATTGCAGTACAACATCTACAATGTGTTCCAGTACTTTAGGGCCGGCTATGCTGCCATCTTTGGTTATATGTCCTATCAGTATTACGGGAGTGCCGGTCTCTTTGGCGTAGCGGAGCAGTGCTGCTGCACACTCTCTTACCTGGGATACGCTTCCGGCAGATGATTCTATATTTTGGGAGTAGATTGTTTGTATGGAGTCTATAATAATGAGTTGTGGAGATGCATTTTTTGCCTCGCTCAGGATATTCTCCAAAAGGGTCTCCGACAAGACAAGGCAGTTGCCGTGTGCTCCACCCAGCCTGTCGGCCCTCATTTTTATCTGTTTTGCACTCTCTTCACCAGATACGTACAGGGTGTGCAGATTTTCATTTAAAAGTGGAATTTGCAGGCTAAGGGTAGATTTACCTATTCCTGGCTCGCCACCCAGCAACACTAAGGAGCCTTTTACCATTCCTCCACCAAGAACCCTGTCCAGTTCATTTCCGGTTACGCCGTTGGATCCTAACTGAATGCGGCTTTCGTTTCCACTCTCAATCTGGGTGAGGGGTTGGGGTTTTACATTTCCTGCGCCATGCAGATATGATTGGGCACGGGAGGTGAGGGATGAAGTTTCAGCCCCTTTTGAGACTATTTCTTCAACCATTGTATTCCACTCTCCACAGGCAGGACATTTGCCCATCCATTTTGCACTTTCATTGCCGCATGCACTGCAGAACCATGCTTTTTTAATCTTTGCCATATAACTCCTTTCCTCGTATACCACAAAGTTAAATAAAATAGTTTTATATTTGTATTTCGGGGTGCCTACAGTTTTGGCAGCAACCCGTATTGCAAGTTAAATTAAAGAGTATCAGATATGAAAAAAACAGTTTCTTTTATTGCAGCTATATTGTTTGCATGTAGTGCAGTTTTTGCACAAGCTCCTCAGAGAGAAGAGGTTGCAAAACAGATAGATGAGTATGTGCAGCAGGTTATTGATACATGGAAAATACCTGGAATGGCGGTTGCGTTCTCACTGGATCATAAAGATTTGCTTGTTAAGGGTTATGGTGTAAAGGAGCAGCGTCCTGCAGATGGTATAGGTTTTAGAGGAATTCCTGCATCTGACCGCAGTGTGGCAAGCGGTGGCGTGCCTGGCGTGGTGAATGTTCCTGGTGAGCCTATTGATCCTAATACTGTTTTTCAGATTGGTTCTGTATCCAAGTCATTCACTTCAACCATTATGGGGCAGCTTGTAGATGAAGGTTTGGTTAAATGGACTGATACTGTAAAGAATATTCTTCCTGATTTTAAATATTATGACCCTTATGTTACTGAGAATATGCAGGTGCTTGATGTTATGACCCATCGTACAGGTATTGGAGGACAGGTTGGCACATATTTTCCTAATTTGGGATATGATAGGGAGGACTGTTATAAGATGCTTGCTTTGATTGAGCCTGCATATTCGTTCCGAGGTGCGTATAAGTACAATAATTCTACATTCCTTATTGCTGAGAAGATTATTGAGAAAGTTACTGGCAAGAGCTGGGAGCAAAATCTTCAGGAGAGGGTGTTTGATAAGGCTGGTATGAAGAGTTCGTCTGCTAATGCAGAGGGTTTTGCTGCTTCCAAGAACGTAGCTACCCCTCACGATTACAGATTTACTACAGTTGAGCTTGCAAAAGCTCAGTTCCCAGAACTTGTTGATGTCCCTGCAGATACAAAAGGTGAGATTGTTACTCTTCCTTTGTATGGAGATGAGCAGGCATTGTACTGGTTGACAGGTGTTGGTCCTGCAGGTAGTATCAACTCTACAGTTGTGGATATGTTGCGTTATGCACAGATGCATATGAATAATGGCTATATTGTTGAGGCTAATGATACCACAAAGATTATGTCACAAAAGGCTATGAAAAAGCTTCACGAGGGAGTTACAATTACTTCTCAGGCAGACAATCGCACTACCCTTTATGCACAGTGTTGGTTTGTGGAGCAGAACAACAAGTACAGATTGTATTTCCATACAGGTACTACATGGGGTATGACAGCTATCTGCTTCTTTGTTCCAGAGATTAAATTGTCGGGAGTATTGTTGTCCAATTGTGAGATGGGTTCAAATCCAAGGTATGCCATAATGTACAAATTGATTGATCTTGTGATGGGACTTCCTTCAAAGGATTACAGTCAGGAGTACTTTGATGCTTATATGGCTTCAAATGAAAAAAGTTGGGCAAAAGAGATGAGTGCAGAGAAAAAAGTTGAGGCTGCTTCTGCTCCCGATAAGGCCATTGTTGGTGAGTACTCTAAGGATGAGTTGTTTGGAGATGCAAAAATTACCAAGGAGAAGGATGGAATGTATATCTCTCTTGGAAAGATGGGTTACAAGAATAAACTTGTGCGTATAAATGGTGATACATGGCATTTTCGCAGTGATGGATATGCGTTCCCTGTAACTTTCTCATTTGATGATCAGAAAAAACATGCAACCGGATTTGTGGTTGGTTTCCCTAATAAGGAGGAGAACAGTATTGGCGGTTGGACAAGAAAACAGAAATAATAAAAACAATTTACTGATATGAAAAAACTATTATTGCTTTTGGTTGCAACCTTTATGGTTGGTAGTGCATATGCACAGAAAATTGTGGGATTGTCATCTAAAGCCCGTTCTGGAGAGGCTTCTGCAAATTCAACATATGTAAATGCAGTAAGAAAGGCTGGCGGAGTTCCTGTTGTTATCCCTATGACCACAGATGACAAGCAGATTGATGCTATCCTTAACGTAATTGATGCCCTTATTATGACAGGTGGTGAGGATATTGCTCCACTTGAGTATTATGGTGAGGAGCCACATCCAAATTTGGGAGAGGTAGTTCCTGCTAGGGATGCATTTGATATAAAACTTATTAAGAAGGCTGTGGCTAAAGGTATTCCTGTATTGGGTATTTGCCGTGGAGTACAAGCTATGAATGTAGCTTTTGGCGGTACTTTGTATCAGGATATTCCTACTCAGGTTCCTACATATAGCATACAGCACTCTCAGGATGCTCCTGGTAGTCTTGGTACACATTCTGTTATAATTGATAAGAATTCAGTTCTTTACAAACAGGTTGGGAAGGAGAATATTGCTGTAAACAGCTTCCACCACCAGGCTGTTAAGGATGTTGCTCCAGGCTTTAAGGCTACAGCAAAATCCAAAGACGGCGTAATTGAGGCAATAGAGATGGTGAATAACCCTAAAGTATGGGGTGTACAGTTCCATCCTGAGCATCTTGTGAATGGTAAAGATGCCGACAATTTTATTGGAATCTTTAAGGCTTTGGTTGAGTAAAAGGCCAACAAACATAAAATAAGCAGCAGGTTTCCATTATTGGGCCGGCTGCTTTTTTTGTTTGTGGAGGATTGGATTGGTGGATATTATATTTTTTTGTACGTTTGCAGGTTGTAAACATACATTGATATGATTGTAGCTAAAACTTTAGAGGAGTTTATACAGGCCAGAGAGAGCCTTGAGCACCAGGACAGCATAGGCTTTGTCCCTACAATGGGTGCTTTGCATGAGGGGCATATCTCATTGGTAAAACATTCAGTTGAAAAGTGCAAACACACTATAGTAAGTATTTTTGTAAACCCTACACAATTCAATAATCCACAGGATTTGGCCACTTATCCAAGAACATTGGAGGCTGATTGTGCTTTATTGGAGGCAAGCGGCGTGGATATTGCTTTTGCTCCAAGGGTAATTGATATTTATCCTCAGCCAGATGAGAGGGTGTTCAACTTGGGCGGTCTGGATTCATATGGAGAGGGTCCTCGCAGACCTGGCCATTTTAATGGTGTTGCTCAGGTTGTTACACGTCTTTTTGATATTGTAAAGCCTCATTTCTCTTTCTTTGGAGAGAAAGATTTCCAGCAGGTTGCCATTATCAAATATTTTGTGAAGGATCTCGGTTATAAATTGGAGATTGTGCAGTGCCCTACCCTTAGAGAGGAGGATGGATTGGCAAAAAGCTCAAGAAATACCCTTCTTACACCTGCTCAGAGAGAGGCAGCACCTCATATTTACAAATGTCTTAAAAAGGCAGTTGAGTATGCTCAGACCATGACTCCGGCGCAGGTAGTTGAGGCTGTAACAAGGGATATTGATTCAAATCCACAACTTGAGACAGAGTATATAGAGCTTGTAGATGCAGATATGCTAAAGCCTGTATCTTCTTGGGATGAGGCAGAGAAAATCCAATTGTGGTGTGCCGTGTATGCACGTCCGGTAAGACTAATTGATAATATTAAAATCAAATAATATATGCTACTTGAAATCCTTAAGTCAAAAATTCACCGTGTAAGTGTAACTGAAGCTAATTTGAACTACATTGGCAGCATTACCATAGATGAGGATCTTGTTGATGCAGCAGGTTTGTATGAGAATGAGAAGGTTACCATTGTAAACATCAATAATGGTGAGAGAATTGACACATATGTCATAAAGGGTGAAAGAGGAAGTGGTAAAATCTGCCTAAACGGTGCAGCAGCGCGCAAGTTTGAGGTGGGTGACCTTGTAATTATCATGGCTTATGCCCAGATGACTCCACAGGAGGCTGAGGAGTTCAAGCCAAAGGTTGTATTTCCCGATTCGCTAACCAACAAGATAGTTTAAGACAATGCGCAAGGTGCTCAAGTACCTCGCCTTTCTTGCACTTGCAGGGGTGTTGCTCCATTTTTCCTTTAAGGGGGTAAAGTGGAGTGATTTTACAGCCGGACTGCAAAGTTGCAATTGGTGGTGGATACTTGCATCCATGGGAATAGGTATCCTTGGGTTCCTTGTAAGGGCATTGCGTTGGAGGCTTCTGCTACAATCCATCAATGATGGGGTTACTGTAAGAGAGGCGTTTGACGGTATAAACGTAGGTTATATTACTAATTTCATTTTCCCCCGTGCCGGAGAAGTTGCACGTTGTGGGGTGATAGCCAATACCAAAAAAATTTCTTTTGAGCGCACACTAGGTTCTGTAGTTATAGAAAGGAGCCTTGATATGTTGTGTTTGCTGCTCTGGATGGCATTACTGCTTATTTTCAAGTGGGGTGAGTTTGGAGCTTTTATACAAGAGGAGATTGTTGGGCCTTTGTTTGGCAAGATGAGTTCTCTTATATGGCCTGCTGTAATTGTAGGTGTACTGATACTCATTTGTGCCGTTGCTGTGTGGGTGTTCAGACATACAATCTCTAAAATTCCATTTGTCGGGAAGATATTTAAAATTGCTAGAGGACTTTTGGAGGGTATCCTTTCTGCTTTTAGGATGGAGCAAAAGTGGATGTTTCTCCTTTATACCCTGCTTATCTGGCTTACTTATTGGCTCACCAGTCTTACCACAATTTATGCTTTTCCACAGGTGGGTAATCTTGGTGGTTCCGATGCCCTGTTCCTTATGATTATTGGTGGATTTGGTTGGGTGGTACCTGTACAGGGAGGGTTGGGTGCTTATCATTTTATTGTAAGTCTGGCACTTGCAAGTGTGTATGGCATAACACAGACAACAGGTGTTGTATTTGCCACAATTTCTCATGAAGCACAGGCTCTTGTTATGATTTTGTGTGGATTGGGATCCATTATCAGTATATGGCTCCAGAAACGGAGATCTGTCAAATAATGTTCTATGATTATAAACTTTCACATTGAATATAATACCCAGTGGGGAGAGGAGCTGTATATTACAGGCTCGTCTGTATCATTAGGTAAAAACGATATACATAAAGCCCTCAAACTTACATGTACTGCGCCAGGCAAATGGGAGGGATCAATAAACTGTAATCTTACTAAAGAGAGGATTGTAAGTTACAGATATTTTGTAAAGGGTGAGGAGGGGATTCATTATGAAGCAGGAAAAGGGAGAACTATTGCTCTGAATTCTTCTACTAAGGAGATAACATCGTATGACCAGTGGCAGGGAAATTCTGTTGATGCACCGTTTCTCTCTGCCCCATTTTCAGAAGTTTTCTTTGCCGACCATAACTGGCCATATACCCAAACACATATCCACACCAATGAGTTGATTATTAGGGTGGCAGTCCCTAATGTCCCTAAAGGGGGACAGGTGATGATTTGTGGAGCACCGGAGAAATTGGGAGCTTGGGACCCACAACAGGCAAAACCTCTAAGGAGAATGGAGAGTCTTAAATGGGAGAGAAGTTTTGAGATAACCAAAGAGGAGGGAGAGAAATGGGAATTCAAATTCCTTATCAAGTATCCCGACGGTTCTATGATATGGGAAGACAGGTACAATAGAGAGATTGACCTTCCTAAAATTCTAAAACACAATACAGTAATAAAAGAGTACTGTGGAGCAGATTTCAAGCAGGGAAATCCTCGCTTCAGTGGAGTGTCTATCCCGGTATTCTCTTTACGCAGCAATACAAGTCATGGTATAGGTGATTTGGCAGACCTTAAAAAAATGGTAGACTGGGCATCTCAAGCTGGGATGAGCATGATACAGCTGCTGCCAATCAACGATACTACAGCTCATCTTACCTGGAGGGATTCGTATCCCTATAACTGTATTTCAACACTGGCGCTGCATCCTATCTACATAAACTTGCAGGCAGCAGGAGAGTTGCAGGACATTTCAATGGCTAAGGAGATGGAGAAAGAGGGGAAAAGACTCAATGCTGGCGAATTTATGGATTATGAGCATGTATGGAAGTCTAAGATGAAGTACCTGAGGGCCATATATCAGCAGGAAAAAGAGAGTGCCTTTGCACAGCCTGAATACTATTCATTCTCAAAACAAAACAGGGAGTGGCTTTATCCTTACGCCGCTTTCAGTGCGTTGAGGGATATGTTTGGAACAGCCAACTTCAGGGAATGGAAAGAATACTCCCGTTTCAGTTGGGAGATGATAGAGAAACTTATATCTAAGCAGAGCCCTTTATATACAGAAATACATTTCTACATCTTTATACAGTATAACCTACATCTGCAGATGTCAGATGCCAAGGCATATGCCCATTCAAAAGGTGTGGCCCTTAAAGGTGATATCCCGATAGGTATTTCAAGGGATAGTGTGGAGGCTTGGCAGTATCCTCATCTGTTCAATTTTGGACAGCAGGCAGGTGCACCGCCTGATGCATTTTCTGCGGATGGGCAGAACTGGGGCTTTCCTACCTACAATTGGGAAGAGATGGCAAAAGACAATTACACCTGGTGGAAGAACCGTTTTACCCATTTTGCACACTACTTTGATGCTTACCGTATAGACCATATTCTTGGATTTTTCAGAATTTGGGAGATTCCTGTAGAGTACCGCAGTGGCATGATGGGACATTTTTACCCAGCTATGCCACTCTCAAAAGATGAACTTGCCAGCTGGGGATTTGCCAATATAGGCCTTACAGGATTATTTATAGAGGATCCATACAGCAAAGGGAAATATCATCCTATGATTGGAGCAATGCAGAGTGAGGAATATGCTCTACTTACTCATGGCGAGAAAGAGTCGTTCAATACACTTTATCACAAGTATTTCTATGAGAGGCACAATCAATTCTGGTACAACAATGCCATGAAAAAACTCCAGCAGCTTATAGCCTCTACCAATATGCTTACTTGTGGCGAGGATTTGGGAATGCTTAATGAGTCGGTGAGCCGTTGTATGCAGAACCTCAAGATATTGTCATTGGAGCTGCAGATAATGCCAAAGGAGTATGGTGTTGCTCTGGGAAATCCAGCCGGCTATCCATATTTGAGTGTGTGTACCACCAGTACCCATGACTGTGAGACACTCCGTATGTGGTTGGGAGCTTTGGAGGGAAAAGCAGATGCATTACCAGAAGAGTGTTATGCTACAATAGCCCAAAATATGGCTTCTCCAAGTATGCTTGCAATCCTTCCATTGCAGGATTGGCTTTCAATAGACGGCAAACTCAGAAAAGCTGACGCAGCAGGGGAGAGAATCAATATCCCTTCTGTAGCAGACCATTACTGGAGATACCGCATGCATTTGACACTGGAACAACTTATTGGAGCTAAAGACCTGAACGCAAGAATAAAAGAACTTACTTCCCGACAGTAACCATTAAGGAGTAATACCACATGAAAACTCTTTTAGGGATAGGAAATGCCCTTGTAGATACCATCTATACCTCTCATCCACCTATTGCATTACAGCAGGAGGGGATAGTATTTGGTATACCAAATCATATCTCTCCTGAAATATGTACCAAAGTGCAAAAGATGGTGAAAGGGATCCCATACAGCTCTATTCCTGGGGGAGGAGCGGCCAATACAGTTGCAACAGCAGCATTATTGGGGATGAAGAGCACCTTTTTAGGGAAAGTGGGCAATGACAGTAATGGCGCTTTATTTGCTGCAAATCTTTGTGAATATGGTGTGGAGACTCATCTTATACGGGGTAATGCCCCTACTGGCTGCACCATGATGTTCCCGCAGGGTAATGGAATTCCAGGTACTTTTATTGTTTCAATTGGGGCTGCAGGTGAATTCTCAAAAGAAGATATTTCGTTGGATATATTAGACGGTTACGACTACTTGCATGTTGAGGGATTTCTGCTCAATTGCGGTGATATTGCGGAATATGTGTTGCAATCGGCACATGAAAGGGGAATGACCATATCGTTTGATTTGGGGAGCAAAGGGGTAGTGGACCGTCATAGAAAAAGAGTAGAGAGAATTGTGGAGCAATATGCAGATATAGTATTTGCCAACGAAGGTGAGGCGGTAGAGTTTATAGGGAATAGTGGAAAAGCAGGGGCAGAGGGTATTGCTGCAAAGATGCACAACGGTGGTATTGCTGTGGTAAAGATGGGCAGTGCCGGATCTGTACTGGCATGTGGCAGTTTTGTATGCGTTATGAAGCCACATCCTGTACAAGTGGTTGATACATTGGGGGCAGGTGACGCTTATGCTGCAGGTTTTCTGTATGCCCACTCAAGGGGTGCATCGCTACAACGCTGTGGAGAAGCAGCAAGCATAACAGCAGCCGGGGCAGTAGGTGTCCCCGGACCAAAAATTGATAAAGATATGTGGGAAACTGTTAAAGTATCTCTGCAAGGAATTGCCCTGTAAATGACTCTTTGCATGCGGCAACATCTTCAGGAGTTCCTTCTGTCATTATTCTGCCACCTCCAGAACCACCTTCAGGACCCATATCAATCAGCCAGTCTACACTCTTGAGAACATCAAGGTTGTGTTCAATAACTACAACGGTATTACCCTGATCAACAATCTGCTGCAGAACGCCCAATAATATTTTTATATCCTCGAAATGGAGACCTGTAGTAGGCTCATCAAGGATATATATACTGTTGCCGGTCCCTTTTTTGGAGAGCTCGGTTGCCAGTTTTACCCTTTGGCTCTCTCCCCCACTCAAAGTAGTGGATGGCTGTCCCAATGTTATGTAACCAAGACCGACATCGTTTAGAGCTTTTATCTTTTGGGCAATGGAAGGTACTGGCTCAAAAAATTCCATTGCCTGGGCTATGGTCATCTCCAGCACATCATTTATGCTCTTTCCTTTGTATTTTACAGCCAGAGTGTCTTGGTTGTAGCGTTTTCCGTTACACTCTTTGCAATGTACATAAACACTTGGCAGGAAGTTCATCTCAATAGTCTCAACTCCGGCTCCTTTACATGTCTCGCATCTGCCACCTTTAACATTAAAGGAGAATCTGCCTGCCTTAAAGCCTCTTACTTTAGCATCGGGGGTACTCTCAAACAGTTTCCTTATGTCACCAAATACGTTGGTGTATGTAGCAGGATTACTGCGTGGGGTACGGCCAATAGGACTCTGGTCTACCACAATCAGCTTATCCAGATGTTCCATACCCTCTATCTCCTTATAAGGAAGCGGATTTGCCAGAGAACGGTAGAAATGTTTGCTGAGGATTGGCATGAGAGTCTCATTTATCAATGATGATTTTCCGCTGCCACTCACTCCACTTATGCCTATAAAGCAACCCAAAGGGAGCCTCAATGTTACATCTTTGAGGTTATTGCCGGTTGCCCCTCTCAATTCAAGGAAGTTGCCATTGCCGGACCGTCGGGAAGAAGGGATCTCTATTTTCCTTATTCCTCTCAGGTAATCTGCAGTGAAGCTTCTGAGTTTTTTGAGTTGGGTAGGGGTCATCTTGTATAGCTCGTTGGGAGATCCGCTGTACAGGAGTTCTCCTCCAAGAGCTCCCGCTCCTGGGCCAAGATCTATAAGATAGTCGCTCTCGCGGATCATCTCTTCGTCGTGCTCCACTACCATTACAGAGTTACCCTCATCCCTAAGTCTTTTAAGGGAGTTTATCAGCTTGCGGTTATCTCTCTGGTGGAGACCAATACTTGGCTCGTCCAAAATATACAATACATTCACCAGTTTGCTGCCTATCTGGGTTGCAAGCCTAATACGTTGGCTTTCACCGCCGCTGAGACTCCTTGTTGCACGGTCCAATGAAAGATAGTTCAATCCTACCTGCTGCAGGAAACCTATTCTGTCGGTGAGTTCCTTTATAATATCTTGTGCTATAAGATTCTGTTTGTGGTTAAGCTTTTGAGGAAGTGAGGCTACCCATGCTGCCAACTCGTCTATATCCATTGCACTAACCTGGGTAATATCCTTCTGGTCTATCTTAAAGTTGTGAACTTCCTTGTTAAGGCGTGTCCCTTTGCATTCCGGGCAAGTCATCTCCTCAATGAAGCGCTCCTTTTTCTCATTAGGCTCCTCAGAGTTGTTCTGTTCCAATTTAGAAACTACTCCTGCAAAAGGGGCAAGTTGTGTGCCATCTGCGAGGTTTACCTTAAAGAGTTCGTCAGTACCGTAGATAATCATATCCAATATATCCTGTGGAAGTTTTCCTACAGGTTCGTTCAATGAGAATCCGTGCACTTTGGCCATACTTTCAAGTATCCTGAACCAATTATTGTCTTTATAAGATCCGAGTGGCTCAAATGCTCCCTGCAAGATGCTCTTTGATGGATTTGGGATAATTTTATCCATATCTATTCTGGAGATGAAACCCAACCCTTTGCATTTTGGGCAGGCTCCTTGAGGGGAGTTGAATGAGAAAGTGTGTGGTGCAGGCTCTGGGAACGAAAGCCCGCTTTGAGGGCACATCAGGTGTTTGCTAAAGTACCTTAGAGGAATAGAGTCTATATTTTCGCTGTTTTCAAAATCCATAAGGGCCAGTGTCCCTTTTCCTTGCTCCAGTGCCTGCTCAACTGAGTTGGCAATCCTTTTGTAATCTTCGTGAGATGGAACGAGCTTGTCAATTACAAGCTCAATGAAGTGAGTCTTATAGCGGTCCAATGGCTGCACATCTGCAAGAAAATGCATCTGGCCGTCTATACGTATCTGCTGGTATCCTTTCCTTACAAGACTCTCAATCAGCTCCTTGTAATGCCCTTTTCTTCCTACTACCAAAGGTGCCAGTACTATGCACCTTTTCCCTGCGTAAGAATCCAGAATTAGGGATACAATCTGTTCGTTTGTATATTTTACCATTGGGAGTCCCGTAGCAGGGGAATAGGCAGTTGAAGCCCTTGCGTACAGCAGGCGGAGAAAGTCATATATTTCGGTTATAGTGCCAACTGTAGAACGTGGATTTTTGCCGGTTGTCTTCTGCTCAATGGCGATAATAGGGCTCAAGCCTGTAATGGAATCAACAGCAGGTCTTTCAAGGATGCCAATAAATTGACGGGCATATGCAGAGAGGGTTTCCATATAGCGTCTTTGTCCCTCTGCATAGATTGTATCAAATGCAAGGGATGATTTGCCGCTACCGCTCAAACCTGTAACAACCACAAGGCTGTTGCGTGGAATTGAAACGTCAACCCCTTTCAAATTATGCTCCTTGGCTCCTATAACCTCTATCTTTTCCATCACTGTAAAATATTCCTAGTCTCTGCTTACAGGTACAAGTACCTTGTAAGTTTTGTTATATTTATTTGTAAGCTTATTTGAGCGGATCCACTCGTTGCACATCTTGATCATCTTAAAGTTGGTATCGTGCTCCCTTGCAAAATCGCTCCAGTTTGCAATAGGACCTTTAACCTCTACAACCTTGCACTCAATGGGCTTGTACTTGTCTTCCTCTGCAATATTAAAGCCATACTCTTTTGGATTGTTCATAATTGTCTTGAATGCAATGGCCCTGTATACGTATCGTGCTGTCTCCAGCGGCAACTGCATATCGTAATAGTTGTTTAGAGACTGATACCCAATACGGCTGTCTATATTGGCCATTCCAACATTATATGATGCTGCAGCGAGTGTCCATGTACCATACTTTTCATACCCTTTCTTAAAATATTTGCATGCTGCACGGGTGGCCTTTTCCCAATTGTATCTTTCATCCACCTCAGATCCCACTTCCAGACCATATTCTTTTGCTGTTCCCGACAAGAACTGCCAGTAACCTTTTGCCCCTGCTGGGGATGTGGCCGGCTGGAGCGAACTCTCTGCCACGCACAAATAAAAGAAATCTTCCGGAACCCCTTCTTCTCTCAAAATCTGGCGAATCAATGCCTCATATCTTCCCGACAGCTGAATGATATAAGAAAGGCTTCCATGCCAATAGTTGATGATAAGCATCTCCCTTTGGAGACTCTCCCTTACATCAAAATACTCCAACGGGACCCTCTCTCCTGCAAAGTTAGCCTGTGCAGGAAGTTCTGGTATTACCACATTCTGAATATTCGCTGTATTTTCCTGGTCACTTCCCATAAGAGCAGACAGGAAACCGCTCCCCTGGCAATATCCGCTAAAACATACAAGTACTGCCAGCAATGTGAATACAAATTTCTTCATTCTTACTCGTATCTGAGGAATGGGTTGGTATTCAGTTCATGTCCTATTGAGGTCTCAGGGCCATGTCCTGGGAAAACCCTGCTCATAGGGTCTGCAATTTTGCATACTTTATTCAGCAGGCTCTCCATAAGTGCATCGTAGTCACCTCCTGGAAGGTCTGTTCTTCCAATGCTCCCCTGGAATAGTGAATCTCCTGTTACAATAAATTTGTCGGGAGCAGAATAGAAACATACTCCTCCTCTGGTGTGTCCTGGAGAGTGGATTACCTGCAATGATGAATTGCCGAATGTTACATTGTCTCCGTCTATCAGTTCTACAATATTCTCAACCGGTGGTTTTGGGATGGTGTAGCCGAACATCTGGCAATATTGTTGTGCTCTTTCAAGCTGACCAATATCCTCCTTGTGGATAAATGTAGGGATGTTCCACTTCTGTGATACAAAGGCATTTCCCATAACGTGGTCGAAATGGCCGTGTGTATTGAGCAATTTTACCGGTTTTAGGGAATTTTCCTCAATGAATTTTACAAGCCTTGCCTCCTCGTTGCTGTTTTGCATTCCTGGGTCTACAATCACGCACTCCTTGCTCTCATCGTACAAGACATAACAGCACTCGCGCAAATCGTTGAAGTAAAAAGTCTTTATCTGTATCATATCTTTAATTTTATCTATTATAATAACAACCTATCATGCAAAAATACTAAAAACGATGGAATTTGGGATAACTGTAATGATGAATATTTATCCCTCTTTGAATAGCTTGGAGTTATGGTTAAGATTTAATACCTTGCGTAAAATTTGACATTTGATGAAAAAGACTTTGGAAATGATAGGTGAATACTGGGAGCTTATGCTCAAAGTGTTCCAAAAGCCGGAAAAGTGGAGAATATTCTTTAAGCAGTGTGTGGTGGAGGGGCAAAAACTCACTTTGGATTCGGTACCTCTTATCAGTGTTATATCTATATTTATTGGAGCTGTTGCCGTTATACAGACCATAAATAATCTGGAGAGTCCGTTCATACCAAAAATGTATGTAGGATATATGGCCAGGGAGATTTTGGTGCTGGAATTCTGCTCAACTATGGTGGCACTTATACTTGCAGGTAAAATAGGATCAAATATCGCATCTGAGATAGGAAGTATGCGTATTACCGAGCAGATAGATGCTATGGATATTATGGGTGTCAATTCTGCCAACTACCTTATTCTTCCAAAGATTGTAAGTTCGGTGGTGTTGAGTCCTTTTGTGATGCTTTCAAGTTTTGTTATAGGACTTTTGGGTGGTGCTATAATAATTGGAGCTACCGGAGCCATTACCATGGCCCAGTATGTAGAGGGACTGCAGTTTGCCTTCAAGATACACTACATCTATTACAGTATATCAAAAATGGCGGTGTTCACATTCCTTATCACCTCTTTGTCGTCCTATTTTGGATATTATGCAAAAGGCGGTTCACTGGGAGTGGGACGCTCAAGTACCAGAGCCATTGTTGCAATAAGTGTACTTATACTTGTATTTGATTTAGCCCTTACCAAATTGTTGCTGTAGTTATGATAAGAGTAGAAAATCTGCATAAGGAATTTGATGGAAAGGAGGTCCTTAAGGGTATTTCCATAGAATACAAAGAGGGGGAGTGCTCCCTAATAATTGGTGCCAGTGGAAGTGGAAAGACAGTACTTCTGAAGAATCTGGTAGGTCTGCATACCCCAACCAGCGGTGAAATCTGGTACGATGACAAGCCTTTTACAAAACTTAAGGATAAGCAGAGAAAGGAACTGCGTAAAGAAATGGGAATGCTTTTCCAGGGGAGTGCATTGTTTGATTTTGCAACTGTTGAGGAGAATATTATGTTCCCGATGGACTTTTTTACAGACTGGAGCTTGGAGGAGAAGTTGGAAAGGGCCAACTTCTGTTTAAAAAGGGTGAATCTGGAGAATGCAAACAAGAAATATCCAAATGAACTTAGTGGTGGTATGCAGAAGCGTGTAGGAATAGCCAGAGCTATTGCCCTGAATCCAAAATACCTGTTCTGCGATGAACCAAACTCAGGATTGGACCCCACAACTTCCATTGTGATAGACCACCTTATTCAGGAAATTACGCAGGAGTATAACATTACAACAGTAATCAATACTCATGATATGAATTCAGTAATGGAGATTGGAGACAAAATAGGTTTTATCTATCAGGGGGAAAAACTTTGGGAGGGAAGCAATAAGGATATCCTTAAATCCGATTGTCCACAGCTTAACGACTTTGTATTTGCCTCCAATATGGCAAAGCAGCTAAAAGCATTTATGAAGTAGATTAAATTCTTGGTGCTGCGGAATTTTTCCAAATTCTAAAATTGCTGATACCAGAAAAAGAAATCTGTACTTGTTGTAAGGTGCAGATTTCTTTTTTTGGCAATATAGGAGAGTAGGAATGGGTTACTTTGGAGCAAAAAAATGCTGAGTAAAGTATATTGTGCAAACTGTAAAGGACTGGAGGTTACAACGGTTACAGTTGAGGTGGAGGTGTCGGACGGTATATGTTTCTATTTGGTTGGGCTGGCAGACAGTGCTGTTAAGGAGAGTCAGCAGAGGATAGCAAGTGCCCTTGGCAGATACGGATACAGGATTCCAGGGAAAAAGATTATTATAAATCTGGCTCCGGCCAATCTCCGCAAGGAGGGATCTGCCTTTGATACTGCAATAGCAATAGGGATAATTGCAGCATCGGGACAAAACAATTTCAATTACCTGCATGAGTTTGTAATAGTTGGAGAGCTGGCCCTAGACGGCTCGCTACGAAGCATAGAGGGAGCTTTGCCAATTGCCTTGCATGCAGCCCAGCATGGTTTTAAAGGGTGTATCCTACCAAAGGAATCTGCAGCTGAATGTGCAGATGTAGATAGAATAACAATATTTCAGGCCGATACATTGGCAGATGTAATAGAAATACTCTCTTCTCCTGAGACTGCTGGAGCATATATCCCATTAAAAAATAAATATATCCCCCGTAAGGAGTGGGAGTACGACTTTGCCCACGTTAAAGGACAGAATTTGGCAAAGAAAGGATTGGAAATAGCAGCTGCTGGAGGACATAATGCTATCCTTATTGGCAGTCCTGGTTGTGGGAAGACCTTAATGGCAAAATGCCTTCCGTCAATTCTGCCCCCTATGAGCAAAATGGAGGCTCTGGAGACAAGCAAAATATATTCGGTTGCAGGATTGCTTAAATCTGCAGGGGGACTGATTGTTGAACGCCCGTTCAGGAGTCCACATCATACCTCAACGCTGCAGTCTCTGGCCGGTAGTCTTGGAATGCCTGGCGAGGTTTCATTGGCTCATAACGGAGTGCTTTTTGCAGATGAGATTGCAGAGTTTGGAAGAGCATCTTTGGAAATTCTCCGACAGCCTCTGGAAGATTGTCAGATACAGGTATGCCGTGCCAGTACAAGAGTGATCTATCCGGCCTCCTTTATGCTTATTGCAGCCATGAATCCTTGTCCTTGCGGTTACTTGAATGATCCTAAAAAGAACTGTACATGCTCTACCAGTGCTATAATGAAATATGCCGGTAAACTGTCGGGACCATTAATGGATAGAATTGATATACAACTAAATTTAAAGAATGTTTCTCCCGATGAAATTATGGGGATGGGGCAGGTTGAGGAGGAGCCTAGTAAGGTGATTGCTGCAAGGGTACGCCGAGCCAGGGAGATACAGCTTGAGAGGTTTAAGGGAGAGAATTTTTACACTAACTCCAGGATACCTGCAGGGAAACTGGCAACCTATTGCAAGATTGGTAGCCGGGAGCAAAGTTTTTTGCGTAATTTTATTTCAAGGCAGGGGATATCTGCAAGGGGTTACAGCAGAATTTTAAAAATATCGCGTACTATTGCAGACTTGGATGGGAAGGATTTTATATCTTTGGAACATATTTCAAAAGCAGTACAGTTGAGACTGAACATAAACGAGTATTAAAGATGGCAGCAACAATACAGATAAAGAGCCTTGAAGAGATAGACAAAGCGGCACAGGAGTTTATTCAATATGCCTCATCATCTCCATTACAGAGCAATATTTTTGCATTTTTTGGACAGATGGGTGCTGGTAAAACTACTTTCATAAAGGCTATCTGCAGAGCATTGGGCGTGGAAGATGATGTTAACAGTCCAACATTTACCATTGTGAATGAGTATCGCAGTGCCAAAGGTTTCCCTGTTTATCATTTTGATTTCTACAGGATAAACAACATATCAGAGGCTTATGATATTGGAACAGACGAGTACTTTGGGGGAGATGGCATTTGCCTTATAGAGTGGCCAGAGAAGATAAGGGAAATTCTTCCCGATGACTGTTTTAAAGTATTTGTCTACGCAGACCCTCAGGGTACCAGAACAGTTGAGATAGAGGATTAGAAGTGGAATCTGCAACCAAGCTCACCTTTAATCTGTAGAGGTTGGTCTGTCCTTATACAATACTGGATATCAGGATTGATAAAGTAAACGATGTTAGGCTCAAAATATAAACCTACATGGTTGGCCAATTTATATTCTACACCCATTCCTGCATTAAAGGAGAACTGTACACCATCTATATCCATAGAATGTGAGTGCGAATCAAGATAGCTGTTGAACTCGTATTTGGCTTTCAATCCTTTCTCTATCATTGCTCCTCCATTTATGTAGAATGTGAAGTTGTTCTTGTTGGCAATTATGCCATAAACATTTACCGGAAGACCAATATAATGCAGGGTCTGTTTGCCATTGTATCTAATCTTGTTTACAAGGCAGTCGAACTTGCTTTTGAGCATTGTATAGTTGAGTCCAATACCCAAAGCCAGATTGTCTCCCACAGGGAACTGGAACTGTACTCCAAGATTTAGTGGAAGGGAGTATTTTGTGTCTGATACCTGCTCAACTATGTAACTCTGTTGGTTTGATCCTGAGAATGCACTGGTGGCCATGATTGTAGGGCCTGATACACTTGCCGAACTTCCAGGCATTATACCTCCATTGAATGCTAGAGTGTATTTCTTTTTAGCCTGAATCTCCTCGCTGTAATTCCACAAATCAAGGTCTATGACATCATTGTTGCCGCCAAGATATTGGGAGTTGCGTTCCTCTTTTACGCTATATGCAGGAACTTGTTCTGCAACGGAATTTTCAGTTGTCTCTTCACTCTGTGTTACAGTTGCAATCTCAGCTTTGGAGGCACTCTTTGTCTGCTGCTTTACAGATTTTGTTTCTCCTATGGTAGGGATATTGTCGGGAGTAGTATGCACTGATTCTTGAGTGTCTGAAATATCCTCACTAACTGTAGGCTCAAATATGGTAACAGGGGATGCCACTTGTGTATTCTGTACCTTTGGAGATTCCATTATGGCACTTTGTGGAAGTGCCATCTCATAGGCTGCAACAGCTGCAGCGGCCAGCAATTCAACTTCTTTGATTCTTCTGTGTGGATTTACAAGGAGCATAAAGACAACAGCCACCGCAGCTGCTGTAGACATGGTATAATAGAAGGCCCTGCGGAGTCTTCTCCTTCTCATGGAGCTTTGTATATCTTGCCAGATGTCTGTATCAACAGGCTCATCAAGATTATACAGCTTGTCCCTTATTTCATCAAAATCCCTGTCAGCCATCTATTCTGTACTCCTTCAGTTTTTCTTTTAACCATATTTTGGCCCTGCTCAACTGCGATCTGGAGCCACCTTCTGTAATATCAAGCTCCTTGGCAATCTCCTGGTGTGAATACCCCTCAATTGCATACATGTTGAATACCGTTCTAAATCCTGCCGGCATCTGCTGTACCAACTTCATAAGAACTTTAGCCTCCATCTTTTCAATCACTGCTGGGTCATATGCAATCTCAGATCCGTAGTCATCCAGCTGGTCTGAGTGTTTGAGGATATCTTTTTTCCTCAGGTGCATAAGGGCAGTGGTTACAAATATCCTTCTGGCCCATCCTTCAAATGATCCATCTCCCTTGTAACTGCCTAATTTGGCAAAGAGGGTGATGAACCCGTCATGCAATACATCCTTTGCATCTTCTCTGTCGCCAACGTACCTCAAGCACACGGCAAACATGCGTGGCGAGAGCCACTCATACATCCGCTTTTGTGCTAAAGCATCGTTTTTGAGGCATCTTTCTATAAGTTCAGCCTCGTATGACCAGGACAGTACCATCTATCAGCTAATATATTAGATGCAAATTTGCTAATAAAAGTTGCAAATAGAAAATAAAATCGCCCTTTATCCCTGTCAAAAACAGAAGGTAGCACAGAATTTGTTACATTTGTATAATGTAACCAAGTACAGATTATATGAGATTGAAATATATATTAGTTACCATCGTTTTATCTTTTTTTGCATCTGTTGCAGGTGTAAATGTGGCTGCGGCTCAGGAGAAGATTACCGACAGTGTCTCAACGGCTCTGCTGTTCAACGCCCTTAAAGAGTATAATGACGGCAATTATGCTCAGGCCAAGGAGATGTTGCAGAAGTTGGCTGCTATAGATCCAGATAATGATGCTGCATATTATTATCTTGCCAATATCGCTGTGAGGACTGATGATGCTCCGTCGGGAGAATTGTATTTGAAAAAGGGTATAGAACTTGATTCTTCAAATTTCTGGTACAGGGAGATGTTGGGCCAATTGTATATAAGACACAATAAAATCCATGAGGCCATTAAGGTATATGAGGAGCTTCTGAAGATGTATCCCAAGAAGTCTGCAGTGTACTATAGTCTTGTAAACTTGTATATGGGAACCCAGCAGACAGCTCAGGCTAAGGAGATGCTTGCAAAGATTGAGGCTATCCAGGGAAAGAGTGAGGCTGTGGCAATGACATATTATAACATTTACAGGATGGAGCAGAGTTGGGAGAAGGCTCTGGATTATCTTGTGGAGTTTGATAAGGAGTTCAACAGTCCGCGTATAGCATGTGTGATAGGTGATATGTACTCTAACCGATACAAAGATTCTTTGGCCATAGTTTATTATAATAAAGCTCTGGAGTTGGATAAAGAGTGCGCTCCAGCCATGTATGGCAGGGCAGAGGTATACCGTTCAAATGGAAATTTCCAGGCATTTTTTGCAGATATAAAACCTTTCCTTGCAAATGGGTCTATAGAGTCTAAAATGAAGATAGAGTATCTTAAGCAACTTTTCCAGATCCCAAATTTTATAAAGACATTTCGTGTGCAGTTAGATTCTGCAATGGTTGGGATTGAGAATGCACATCCAGTAGACACTGTTTCAAATATGTTTCTTGCATCGTATTACGGGGAGATTGGAAATAATGAAAAATGCAAGGAACTGTTGTGGAAAAACCATGAACTTTATCCGGATAAATACAGTATGTTGGCCCCATATGTGCTGGCACTTTATGAGTTGCAGGAGTGGGAAAATCTTGAGGTGGCAACAAGTAAGGCACTTGAGCAATACCCTTCGGATATAGATTTTACCCAGTTGAGGGGTATAGCGCGTTATCAGATGGGAAATACAGATAAAGCCATTGAGTCATATAGAGATCTGGAAAAGATGGCTTATAGCAGAAAGGATACAACGACACTCATTACAGCACTGTCTATACTGGCCGATCTGCATTATAATATAAACGACAGCAAAACTGCCTTCTCTTATTATAAGAAAGTTTTAAAATTAAACCCTAATGAGTTGGGGGTACTGAACAATTATGCATATTTTTTGGCCTTAGAGGGTAAAAAGCTTAATCAAGCTTATCAGATGAGTAGAAAAACCATTGAGGCGGAGCCTGACAATCCTACTTATCTTGATACTTTTGGTTGGATACTTTTCCTTATGGACAAGCCGTTGGAGGCAAAAGCGCAGTTTAAGCATGCCATGTTGTATGGAGGTACAGAAAATGCCGCTATTCTCGACCATTATGCAGAGGTACTTTTTGCCCTTGGAGAGCACGACCTTGCTTTCATATATTGGAACCAGGCAAAAAATCTTGATAAGACTCTTGGTATAGAGAGGAAAATAAAAGAGAGGAAAGCTCAACTTAAGAAATAGAGATGTCCCGACAGTTAAAAATATCCTGTGAGCTGTTGATATTGGCTATTGTTTTGGCCTGTGGCAATGCATTTGCCCAAACTGCCGAAATTGACAGTAGGAAGAAAAAGATGGAAAAGATTGAGAAGGATATTTCGTATCTGGATAACCAGATTAAGGCAGTGCAACAGAAGAAATCCAATACACTTGAAGAGCTTGTCCTTATCCAGAGAAAGATTGAGAACAGAAAAAATCTTCTTGCCGAGCTGGATACCGAAATAAAGGAACACAACAGGGCAATCCTTTTGGCCCAAAACGAGATATCCCAACTGGAACAGAGGCTAGATACTCTGGAACACTATTATCAGAAGATGGTTTACAATGCCTATAAGCATAGGGATACCAAAGTGTGGTTTATGTATATCCTCGCCAGTGAAAATTTGGAACAGGGATATCGCAGGTGGAGTTACCTTAAAAATTATTCCAAGGCAATAAATGAACAGTCTGCAAAGATAAGGGAACTTAAGCAGGAGCATGGAGAGAAGATTAGGAAGGTGCAGAAATTAAAAGGGGAGGCTCTTGCAGCACAGGCCAACAGAACTAAGGAGTATAATACTCTAACTAAAGAGGAGCAGCAGTCAAAACAGTATGCAGCATCTTTGGATAAGCAACATAGCACCTACAAGAAACAACTTGCCCAGAAAAAGAAAGAGGCAGAGAGGTTAGATAAAGAGGTTGAAAGGTTGATTGCAGCAGAGATAAAGAGACAGCAGGAGATAGCTCGCAGACAAGCTGAACTGGCAAAAAAACAGGCTCAGAAGGAGACTGAGAACAATACTGCCAATTCAGTGGCAACAACAGTGTCTGTTAAAGAGTTTCAGGAATTTGCAGCTGCAGAAAAACTTGGAGGCAGCTTTGCTTTAAACAGGGGAAAACTTCCATACCCGGTTTCATCGGGAGTAATAATAGAAAAATTTGGAGAGCATCCGCATCCTACGCTAAAAAACGTAAAACTTCCGTTTAACAACGGTATAAATATCTCAACCAAGCCAGGCAGCAATGTGAGTGCTGTATTTGATGGCGTTGTAAAACAAGTTATAGCCATTCCTGGTTATAACCAGTGTGTTTTGGTACAGCACGGTAAGTACTTTACATTCTATTGTAAATTAGCCGAAGTTGAGGTTAAAGTTGGTGATAATATTGCAATTGGAACAGTTCTGGGTTCATTGGAGAAACAAGGCAGTACAGCCACTCTCCATTTTGAATTGTGGAATGGTACAACCAAGCAGAATCCTGAGTTATGGCTTAAAAAATAAATGCTATGGAAAAAATTAGAGTCTACTGCAAAAATACGCAGAAATTCCACGAGGTGGAACCTGGAACTACACTTTATGCACTTATGCAGGAATTGGGGGTTGACGCTCTTGCAGCTCATGTGGATAACCAGCTAAAAGAACTTGGTTACAAACTATTTATGGCTCATTCCGTAGAATTTATAGATTTTACACATTCAGATGGCCGCAGATGCTACAAAAGGACTTTATTCTTTATACTTCAGAAAGCCATAAAGGACCTTTATCCTGACAAGCAGCTTATCCTCGATTATACCCTTCCAAATGGAAACTATGGAGAACTTACACAGAACCCCGTATCTTATAATCCCGACGACTCTATGAAAATCCGTATGGAAACTGTATATGAGTTGTCTGAGGAGGAGATTTCAGCTATAAAAAGTAGGATGCAGGAGATAGTGGAGGCCAATCTTCCAATAAAAAGGAAAAAACTCAGTAATGAGGAGGCTGTAGCCATATTCAAAGAAAACAGGCAATTTGACAAGGCTAACATTATACAGTCCCTTGGTCACTTCTTTGTCTCTGTATATTTTCTGGATGGGTATGCAGATACATTCTATGGTCCTATGGCCCATTCAACAGGTGTAATAAAGAAGTTTAATGTCATTAAATACAATAAGGGATTTTGTGTACAGTTCCCTTCGCACCTTCCTCCATATAACCTTACCAGTGTAAAATATCAGGAGAAGCTGTTTAATGTGTTCAAGGAGAATTCAGACTGGTGCAATATTTTGGGTGTCAAGGATATAGCGACAGTAAATAGAGCCATAACAAGTGGATACAGCAATCAGATTATTCAGGTGGCTGAGGCTTTGCATGAACGAAAATATGCGGCAATTGCAGACCAGATTTACAGAAGGAAAGATGAGGTGAAACTGGTATTGCTTGCAGGACCTTCCAGCAGTGGAAAAACTACTACTTCTATGAGGATAGCCCTTCACCTAAAAGTGCTTGGTCTGAATCCTGTCGTGCTGGCTATGGATAACTATTTTGTAGACAGGGAAAAGACTCCAAAAGATGAGAATGGAGAGTATGATTTTGAGTGTGTGGAGGCAATGGATCTTGAACTTTTGAATACTCAGCTTAACCAGCTTATGGATGGAAAGGAGGTAGATTTGCCTGTATTCAATTTTGCAGAGGGTAGGAAATATTTTACCGGTAAGAAGACCTCTATGAAGCCTAATGATATTCTCATTATGGAGGGAATTCATGCGCTAAATCCAACACTTACATCAGCTATTGACAAGAAAAGAAAATTTAAGATATACGCTTCGGCCCTTACATCCCTCTCTATAGATGAGAACAATTCCATTTCCACAACAGATAACAGAATGTTACGCAGGATGGTGAGGGACAATAGCTTTAGAGGGACAAGTGCTGAGCAGACAATTCTAAGGTGGGCAAGTGTACATAAAGGGGAGTATAAAAATATATTCCCTTATCAGGAGTATGCAGATGCTATGTTCAATTCATCACTCATTTATGAATTGCCATTGCTAAAACATTATGCAGAGCCGCTTCTAAGAAGAATTCAACCAACTTCGCCTGCATATGCAGAGAGTTTGAGACTTCTTAAATTCTTGTCGTATATTGTAGAGATGACACCAACTGAGCATCAGGCAGTACCTCCAACATCGGTAATGAGGGAGTTTATAGGGGGCAGTTCTCTAAAATATTAGAGTCCGCACTCCTTGTTTATAAGCTCAATGACTTTTTGCAGATCGTCGGGATTTTCTTCAAACTTCAACTCATCCACATTTAGGATGAGTTTTTTTCCATCTTTATAGTTTGAAAACCACTCCTCGTAACGGTCGTTCAATCCCTGAAGGTAATCAACCCTTATGCCTGATTCGTACTCTCTTCCCCTTTTGTTTATCTGGTAAACCAAGGTAGGAATGGATGACTTAAGATAGATAAGAAGATCTGGCGGCTGTACTAAAGAGATCATCAGCTCAAAAAGAGATTTGTAGTTCTCAAAATCTCTGGTAGAGAGCAGTCCCATTGAGTGTAGGTTAGGGGCAAATATACGGGCATCCTCATAAATGGTCCTGTCTTGGATTACATTCTTGTTGGAATTCTTTATATCTACAATCCCTTTAAGCCTTTTGTTCAGGAAGTATATCTGCAGGTTAAAAGACCATCTTTGCATGTCGTTGTAAAAATCTGACAGATATGGATTTACATCCACATCCTCATATTTTGGCTCCCATCCGTAATGTTCTGCCAACAATCTGGTAAGGGTGGTTTTTCCGCTTCCTATATTTCCTGCAACAGCTATATGCATCTCATCTTTTTTTAACTGGAACAAAATTACAAAATTTTTGAGAATGAGTATATATAAAAATACCGGACCAAAGTTCTTCTTTAGTCCGGTATTTATAACTGGTATAAATATTTAGTTTTCTGGATATAGTAGGAAAGGTTTTCTCTCCTCTTTGAATTTCTCTACATCCTCAACCCACATAGCTTCAATCTCTTTTGCAGATTTACCCTCTTTAATCATCTTTCTTACATATGATTGGCCAATTTCAAGCTCAAACATTCTGCGGAAGAAGTGGTCTTCCAGATTAAGGTTGGTATATGCATCAACAATATATTCAAGGTTGATACCGTCTTTGTTTATCTGCTCAATAGAAGGGTTTACAGTAAGGTCTACACCCCAGCACTCTTTATCCAATAGAGGAGGATTTTTAGCTCCAGGGATGCTTCTTGGGGTAAAGCTGTATTTGTAGCCCAACATGTTAGGGTGTCCGTACATCTGGAATGCTTTTGCAGTACCACGACCCAAACTTACAGGTGTTCCCTCAAAATAGCATGTAGATGGGTACAGGTAGATAGCTCTCATGTCACCCAAGTTAGGAGACGGTTTAATTGGAAGTCTGTAAAGTTTTGCGTGGGTATAATTTTTACATTTTACAACTTTAAGATCAACTTTTTTACCTGCTGCATCTTTATGACCATGCTGTAACCAATCTTTTTCATTTGCCATATATGCAATTTCTCCAAGGGTCATACCATGTACTACTGGGATTGGAAGGCTACCTACACCTGATTTGTACTGCATATCAAGGATAGGTCCGTCTACGTAGAAGCCAATAGGGTTAGGGCGATCCAATACGATAAATTCTTTACCCTCCATAGCACATGCTGCCATCATTTTAACCATGGTTACATAGTAGGTGTAGAATCTTACTCCTACATCCTGAAGATCGAATATAAGAACATCAAACTCGTCCATTACCTCTTTTGCAGGTTTGCCAGATTTTCCTTCGTATAGAGAGCGGATTGGAATACCTGTTTTAGGATCTGTAGAACTTGAAACGTGCTCGCCGGCATCTGCATCTCCCCTAAAGCCGTGCTCTGGAGACATAATGCATGTAACTTTTACGTTATGTGCAAGAAGTGTATCCAATACGTGAGCAGTAGCAGAAGCCATACCTGACTGGTTTGAAAGGATACATACTCTTTTACCCTCTACTAGTGGAAGGTACTCCTCAAGTTGCTGTGCACCAGTAAGGATGTCTGTAGCATAGTTCATGTTCTCCTCACCAGGGAATGTGCCAATCTGGTTGCTTGGAGTAGCGGTCTCAGGGGCTGCCTCACCCTGTCCCTGAGCCTGGGAACAAGCGCAAACGGTCAGTGCAAGAACTGCCGCTGCTAAAGTTGAAAGTAGTTTCTTCATATTTGTTTGTTTAATTGTCGGGAATAAAGCCAAAACGCCAGATGCAAAGATATTCAAAAAGCTGCTATTGAGCAAAGGGTTGCCTTAAAAAGGAAAAACCTGAACCGTTTCCAGTTCAGGTTTCTCTTTGTAGTAAGGTTGAATATTAGGTTTATCTTAGAAGTTAAATCTTACACCAATACCTGGCATGATTGCGCTCTTAGTGTACTCACCTGCTATTAGGATACCGTCTCTATAAGAACCTGAAGTCTTCTCACCCTGTAGGTAACCAATAGAAAGGTCAATTGCCATATATTTGGTTGGGTTCAAAGTTGCACCAGCAGTGAAACCGTAGCAGTTTGCACTTGGAGTCTCTGGGTTGTAGTTGTTCATCTGTACTGGAGGAGTATCCATGTAGATACCAGCTCTGTAAGTTACAAAGTCATTAGCAACGTACTGTGCTCCCAATCTTACACATACTGTGTTCTTGTAGTTTTTCTCTGATGACTGAAGATAAATAGTTTTACCCTGGCGTTTGAAGGTGATGTCAAGTTTCTCGTATGCGCTCCATCCTGTAATTTGAGCCTCACCGGTAAGAGTCCAAGCCTCGTTAGGCTGGTAAGCAAGACCAAAGCTTAGGATGCTTGGGATAGGCATTGAAGCATCAAACTCTGCCTCATCAAGATTTGTAATCAAACCCATTTTTTCAACAGTGGGTTTAACAATCTCTTGAGTTGCGTTATCAAGCATACCTGCAACCTTCTCAAAATCTGCAATAGTTTTTACAACATTCTCAGCAGCATCATTTGCGAAATCTACATCAGACTCGCCACCCTCAACAGACAATTTGACTTTTGAACGGTAGTTTACACCAAATGTAAGTTTTGGTGTGATGTTAATCAAGGCACCAATGTTAAATCCGTATGCTACTTTTGAAGAGCCGCTAAGCTCAATTTCTGCAGGGTACATATTGTGGAAAGACTGTATTGCAGAAGGAAGAGCACTTAGTGCCGGTACTATTGGGGAAAGGTTGTTTGCAAGTGGAATAAGTGCCTCCAACTGGTTTTTTCCAACAAGAGCTTTCTCTTGCTCAAATGAACCGAAATCAATCATAAGACCGGCACCAATACTTACAAAATCGTTGATTTTGTATGATACAGTTGGCTGTACATTGAATGCTTTAAGTGAAACATTCTGGATCATGGTTGAACCTGCCCAATCATCACCCCATACAAGTGAGTTTCCTGCAGGGTTGGTAATGTTTACACCAACTGCAAGTTTGTCGTTGATTTTGTAACCGAAGTGACCGTAAATAGGTGTGCTTAGAGGGTTGTCAGTCTGGGCTTTGTAACCATCCTGCTCCAATTTTACTTTAGATTTGATAAGTATTGTTCCAAGAGAAACGTCAAATTTTGAGTTCATGTATGACAA
>JAZLBB010000025.1:0-32753 GCA_045613465.1 Candidatus Egerieisoma sp. | reverse complement strand
CAATGAACTTTTTATCTTCTCAAAACTATTCTGGGATAAACCCGTTTCCGTTTTGGGACCGCAAAGATACGAACTTTTTTTTATCATCCAAATTTATTTTTGAAAATTTTTGATTTTTCTCTAAATCCGGATTAGCAAACCCCTCAATGCTCCACATCCGTCTCATTTGCGGGCTGCAAAGGTAGACATTATTTGATATTCTGCAAACTTTTTGAACCCTTTTCTATAAGAAAATATTATACCACAAAACCAACACTCTTACCATCAGTACATTGGACAAGAAAATATTTTTACAGATAACTCATTAGGTTTTGTCGGGAAAAAGATTTACCTTTGAAAGTTATATATAAAATTGCGAGAACAGCAGAAAGATGGATAAGAAAGTTATTATAATTCCCACCTACAACGAGAAAGAAAACATTGAAAAAATCATAAGAAAGGTATTCACTTTACCTGAAGGTTTCCATATACTTGTAATAGATGACGGTTCACCAGACGGCACTGCCGATATTGTAAAGAATCTGCAGAAGGAGTTTCCTCAGAGTTTGCATATAGTAGAGAGAAAAGGGAAACTTGGTTTGGGAACTGCATATATAAAAGGTTTCAACTGGGCCTTGGAGAACAATTATGATTATATATTTGAAATGGATGCAGATTTCTCACATAATCCCGACGACCTTCCTAAATTGTACAATGCATGTGCAAAAGAGGGTGCAGGTCTTGCCATTGGATCAAGATACTGCAAAGGGATAAGTGTTGTAAACTGGCCTATCGGGAGGGTAATAATGTCATACTATGCCTCTACTTATGTAAGGACAGTGCTGGGAATGAAGGTTTATGACTGTACTGCCGGCTTCAAATGCTACACCAGGGAGCTGCTTTCAAATATTGATCTTGACAAGATTCAGATGAAAGGGTACGGTTTCCAGATTGAGATGAAATATAACGCATATAAATTGGGTTACAAGATTACAGAGGTACCTATTATATTTATAGACAGGACAGAGGGTACATCTAAAATGTCATCAGGTATTTTTGGAGAGGCCTTCTGGGGAGTATTGAAAATGAAATTCCGCAAAATTACACCTAAAAAGAAGTAGCTGCTATGACAACACTTATTAAGAATGGTATAATAGTAGATTCTGGGCTATCTTTTGCAGGTAGCCTTTTAATTGAGGGTGAGAAAATAGCAAAAATTTTCAGGGAAACTGATTATCCTTCTGCGCAGGAGTTTGTAAATGCAATACAAACCATTGATGCAGATAAAGTAATTGATGCTGCTGGGCTACACATCATTCCTGGGGTAATAGATGATCAGGTGCATTTCCGTGAGCCTGGCAATACCCAAAAGGCAACAATTGCTACAGAAAGTGCGGCTGCTGTACTTGGAGGTGTAACCAGCTTTATGGATATGCCAAACAATAACCCTCCTACTACTACAATGGAGGCCCTTGAAGGAAAATTCAAAAGCGCTAAAGAGACATCTTTAGCAAACTACTCATTCTATTTGGGTGCTACCAATGAAAATATTGAGGAGATAAAAGGACTGGACAAAAACAGGATTTGTGGAGTAAAAGTGTTCATGGGTTCATCTACAGGCAATATGCTTGTAAACGACGAACGTACGCTTGAGGAGATTTTTGGGCAGTCACCTGTACTGATTGCCACACATTGCGAGCAGGAGGAGACTATAAAAGCAAATATGGCCAACTACACAGAGGAATACGGAGAAGAGATACCGTTTCAGATGCACTATAAGATAAGGAGTAGAGAGGCCTGCATTGAGTGCACTAAACGCGCACTTGACCTTGCCGTAAGAAACAAAAGCAAGCTGCACATCCTTCACATCAGCACAGCAGAAGAGATTGAAATGATTAAGGAGGCACGCAAACAGAATCCTTTAATTCAGGGAGAAGTTTGTGTTCATTATATGTGGTTCAACTGTAATGATTATGCAGCATACGGCAGCAAAATAAAGTGCAACCCTGCCATAAAAGAGCCTTCAGATATGGAAGCAATAAGAAAAGCTGTAAAGGATGGGGTTATAAAAGTTGTTGCAACAGACCACGCTCCACACCTAAAAGAGGAAAAGGCCAATAATTACACCAAAGCCCCAAGTGGAATTCCATTGGTACAGCATAGTCTGCAAGTAATGCTGGAGCTTGCAAAACTTGGAGTATTTACCATAGAGGAGGTAGTGGCAAGGATGTCACATGGCCCGGCAGATTGTTTTGAAATAGCACAAAGAGGATATATTAAAGAGGGGTACTATGCAGATCTTGCAATGGTAAACCTTAATCTTCCCGACAGCACCTCAACCACATCACCTGCATACAAATGCGGATGGAGTCCGTTTGAGGGGAAAACATTCTCAAGCACCATTCTTCACACAATGGTAAATGGCACCCTTGCTGTGGAAAATGGCAAACTTACAGGAAACAGAAACGCTCAAGAACTTAAGTTCAACAGATAAAATGGCACAAGAAGGGAAATCACTCACAAAGACATATTTGCTCACAATCCTTGCAATAGTTCTGTGGGGATTCTCTTTTGTATGGACAAATGATATCTTGCAAAAAAATATTCCTGTATTCACATTCCTTTTCATAAGGCTTACCTTGGCAGGAGCACTTCTGTTTGCTTTTACAAAATGCACAGGCAAACTGCAGCCCATAGCAAAAAAAGATAGAAAATATATAATCCTGATGGCTTTTTTTGAACCATTCATCTACTTTATAGGTGAAACTTACGGTATAAAAGCTACCAATTCAGCTATTCTGTCTGCAGTTATAATTGCCACCATTCCAATTGTAAGCCTCTTTGTAGAAAAGATGCTCTACAATGTCCCTTACACAGCATTTAAAGTATTCGGTACTGCAATCACTTTACCAGGCATTGTTCTGGTTATAATGAAAAATGGAGAAACTGCTACTGTAGACCACTACTGGGGAATTGCATTGCTCTTTATGGCTGTGGCCGGTTCCATTGGATATTCGTCTGTAGTGAAGAAACTGTCGGGAAACTACAACTCACTCACAATTACCACATATCAATTTGTTATTGGGTCTGTATTCTTCCTCCCATTGTTTCTTATATACGGTTTAGATGGAGTAAACAGTACTCTTCTTACTAAAGAGATTCTAGTCCCCATCCTCTCACTTGCAATACTATGCTCGTGCCTGGCTTTCTTCTGTTGGGTAAATGCAATCAAAGATTTGGGAATGACAAGAACAAATATCTTTTCGGCACTTATACCTGCAGTTTCGGCATTAGGTGCAGCCATGCTTGGACAAGAAGAGATTACTCTAATATCCGCTATAGGTATTACCGTTGTAACCTGTGGAGTTATAATCGCTCAGAAACAGTAGAATATCTGCTGCAATAGTGCGCTAAAAAATCTGATATTTTCTCATCCCTCTCCAGGCCAAACTTTTTCCTTACCCTGGAACACCTTACATTATAGGCATTCTCCGTAATTTTTTCGGCTGTACATGCCTGTTGCCAAGTAAATCCAAGATGAATATAGCAACAGGTTCTTATATCAGACTCTGTGAGGGCATACTCTTTTGCCATCTTTTCAAAGGCTCCCCCCTCCGCAACATTAACCACAAAGACCATATCAGCAACAAAATCCTTTAAAGAGCCATCCTCAAAACTTTTTGAGAAGTATCCCGACAGTTTTTCGGCGTATTTGGGGAAATTATCACATGAATAGTAAACATTCTCATAAAACTCTTTGAGAACTTTGGCTCTGGATTGCATCTGGCTCTTCAAATTATGTTGCTCTAATGGAGAAATGTGCATCATCCTACGTTGTTTTAAAAAGAAAAACAGCAGAATAAAGAAAGCAACAACAGATACCGCCGCAATAGCAATCCAAACATTTCCGCTAAATGTATCCATACTCACAGCTACAAAAGTTTGAGTTGTATTCTACCCCTCTTTACATCCACCTCAAGCACTCTTACCTGTACATGCTGATGCAGTTTTAGAATTTCATTTGGATTTGAAACAAACCGGTCTGCCATATTAGAAACATGAATAAGGCCATTCTGTTTTATACCTATATCTACAAAGGCACCAAAGTTTGTTATATTGGTAACAATACCAGGCATCTCCATCCCCACAGAAAGATCATCTATAGAGTGTATATCTGCTGCAAACTCCAATACTTTTGCCATAGAACGAGGATCGCGTCCAGGTTTTGAAAGTTCCTGAACAATATCATTTAAAGTAGGCAATCCAACTTCGTCTCCCACATATGCGGTTACATCTATCAAAGACACCTTCTCCTTATTTCCAATAAGCTCACCCAATGAAATTCCACAGTCAGAGGCCATCTTCTCTACAAGCGAATATCTTTCGGGATGAACAGCCGAATTATCCAACGGGTTTTCAGCTCCAGGTATCCTTAAAAATCCTGCAGCCTGCTCATATACCTTTTCACCCAGACGCTTTACCTTAAGTAGCTGCCTCCTTTGGGTAAATGCACCTATCTGATTTCTGTAATCCACAATATTCTGTGCTAGGGCAGGTCCTATACCTGAAACATACGAAAGGAGATGCTTGCTGGCCGTATTAAGATTCACTCCTACACTGTTCACACAACTTATAACCACATCATCAAGTTTTTCCTTAAGTAGAGTCTGATCTACATCGTGCTGATACTGACCTATTCCTAGAGATTTAGGATCAATTTTAACCAGTTCAGCCAAAGGATCCATCAGTCTTCTGCCAATAGAAACCGCACCTCTTACAGTAACATCGTAGTTAGGAAATTCCTCTCTTGCAACAGGTGAAGCTGAATAAATTGATGCGCCATCTTCGCTTACAGAAAACACCTTTACATTAGCAGGCAATGCCAGTCTCTTGATAAAAGCCTCTGTTTCTCTCGCAGCAGTACCATTTCCAATGGCAATAACCTCAATCTTATATGATTGTACCATATTGGAAATCTTTTTCATTGCCATCACCTTCTCATTTGCTGGCGGGTGCGGATAAATAGTATCATTATGAAGCAGTTCACCATTGGCTCCAAGACAAACCACTTTACAGCCTGTTCTAAACCCCGGATCTATTGCAAGAGTCCTTTTCTCTCCCACAGGTGCTGCCAACAGCAATTGTCTGAGATTTTCACCAAAAACCTTTATGGAATCTGAATCAGCCTTTTCTTTAGCCAATTTAAGTGCCTCGTTTTCAATAGACGGATGCAAAAGGCGCTTTAATGAATCATCAACAGCAATATCTATCTGCTCAAACAGTTTGAATGTATTGCATTTGACTCCATTGTATAACAATCTGTTAATAATTTTCTTTGCAATTGTACTATCGGCATCCAGTTTCACAGAAAGAATCCCCTCCTGCTCTCCTCTAAGTAAAGCCAGCAGACGATGGGCAGGGATTCTGGTTATATGTTCACTAAAATCGTAATAATTTGCAAACTTCTCCTCCTCATCTTCTTTTCCCCTGGCCTGTTTTGAAACGACCTTGGCATTCTTTAGATAAAAATTTCTAAGCTCCTGACGGATATCTACCCTTTCAGCTACTGCTTCTGCAATAATATCCCTTGCCCCCTGTAGTACAGCATCCTTATCGGGAAGAGAATCTCCCACGTATGAAGATACAGTCTTGTCAAAATCTGCCACATTAAAAGTTAGCATTGCTGTTGCTAAAGGTTCCAATCCCTTCTCCTTGGCAATTATAGCTTTGGTTCTCCTCTTTGGTTTGTATGGAATATACAAATCCTCGAGATGCTGCATATGTATACATGCAGATATCTCTTTCTCCAGCTCTGGAGTAAGCTTACCTTGTTCTGAAATACTTTTTACAATTGCCTCCTTACGCTTGTCTAGCTCTTCAAACTTACCCCACCAGTGTTTAATCTCAGTAACTTGCACCTCATCCAACTGACCGGTTCTCTCTTTCCTATATCTGCTTATAAATGGGACTGTTGCCCCCTCTTCTAAAAGCTCTGTACAATGCTCTACCTGCCAAGGCTGCACATCCAGCAATTGTGATATATACTTTACATACTGCTTCTCCATAACCCCTGCTTAATCGTGAGACACTTGTTGTAACTGCTCCCTATATGCAGAGAAAATCTTTGATTTTGAGACAAAACCCAAATATTTGCCGGTTTCATCTACAACAGGAAGGTTCCACGCACCAGTAAACTCAAATTTATTCATCACACTCTCCATCTTCTCTTTACAATACACGAATTCGGGTACCGGTTTCATAAGAGAGTATATAGGTCTGTCATATTTTTCTTTATCAAACATTATCTCCCTTACATCGTCGAGATATACAATTCCCTGCATCTTCCCTTCAGAACTTGTAACAGGATAAATATTTCTGTGGGAATGTGCAATAACTTTAACCAAATCGCCCAATGTCTGTTTAAGTCCTATTATAGAAAAATCCTTTTCTATAAGTTCATCTGTCTTAAGCAAGGTTAGCACCGCCTGATCCGAATCATGTGTAAGAAGGTCTCCCTGCTTTGCAATACGTTTTGTGTAAATTGAATAAGGTTCATACAACCTTATTGTTGCAAATGATACAGCTGATGTAATGATTAACGGCATAAGAAGGGTATAACCTCCAGTAATCTCAGCTATAAGGAAAATGGCAGTCATAGGGGCCTGCATAACGCCTGCCATCAATCCAGCCATACCTACAAGCACAAAGTTGGCTTCTGGTAATGGATGCAATCCCAACAAGTTAACAATTCTTGCCACTATAAATCCCAAAATTCCTCCCATGAACAAAGTTGGGCCAAATGTTCCACCTACTCCACCTCCAGCATTTGTAAATGACATTGAGAATACCTTAAGGAAAAATACTCCAAGGAAGAAAATAGGAACAACCCACTTCATAGTGAGTACCTTAGAGAAAAACGATGTCCCCACAGCACCATCAGGGTTATTCATAAGCAAATCTGTAAGCACACCATAACCCTCCCCATATAACGGTGGAAAAATAAAGATAAGCAAACCCAAACATGCAGCAGAAAGAAACCACCTTTTAGTTACACCTGTTATGGATTTGATTTTGTCTTCCAGCCACAAAGTTGTTCTGGTAAAATATAGCGAAGCGTATCCACATATACATCCAAACAGAATATAGAATGGAAGATTTCCTATTGAGAATGGTGTAAGATCGTTTTCAAAAGCTACAGTACTTCCCAGGAACAAATACGACACTGTGGTTGCAGTAATTGAAGATATTACAAACGGAAGCAATGATGTCATTGACATATTGAACAGCAAAATCTCAAGGGTAAAGAGCACTCCGGCCATTGGAGCCTTGAATATTCCCGCTACAGCACCTGCTGCACCACATCCAAGAAGTATTGTCATATTTTTGTAAGAAAGGCCCATTGCCCTTGCCACATTAGAGCCAATGGCTGCACCTGTATACACGATTGGTGCCTCTGCTCCCACTGAACCTCCAAAACCAATTGTAACCGAACTGGCAGCTACAGATGACCACATATTATGTGGTTTTATTTTAGACTCATTCTTTGAAACAGCCAGCAGAACTTTTGTTACACCATGTCCTATATTGTCCTTAACAAAGAATTTTACAAACAGGAATGCAAGGAGCATACCTATTCCTGGATATAACAAATATAAGAAACTGTCTGCCGGAGTATTAAACCATCCGGTAAGTATCCACTCCACAAAATGCACAAGCTGTTTGAGCAGCACTGCAGCAAATCCACTACCCAATCCAACTACCAGAGACAGAATAATAAGCAATCTGCTTTCAGGTATTCCAGCAGCAAAAGATTTTATTTTATAAAGCAAGTTTTTAAGCATGTCAAAAAATAGGTTAAACCCCACAAATTTAATAAAAAAATTGGGCATACAATGTATGCCCAACCCTTATATTCATGCAATATATTATTCGTCTGAATCGTCTTCTCCACTAAATGAATTTGAGCCATCATCAGGGAATGTAGAGCCCTCACCTGTTCCTTCATCATCAGCATCTACATCGCCAAACAATCCATTCTCAACATCCTCATAATCGTCAATTTTAACCTCAATCTTTACAAGATAGATAGCATCTGGAATCTCAACTGAGACCGCATAGAAGAACGAGCCGTCAGGTTTATCAACCTTAAACAAGTCTCCCATATAATCTGCATATCCTTTAGGGTATTTTTCCTTGAATGCTGCCGCCAACTCAGGCGACATGTTTGCATAACTTACAACTGCCCTCTTCTTCGTTGATTTTGATGAAGTTTTTGCGCACATATCAGTTTCTCTTATTAGTTGGATTATGTTAATATCGTTTACTGATGCAAGTATAGTGCAATTTTTCTTATAAAAAAATGTTTTTTCCTATTTCTTAAAAAAATAAGATTTCTGCATACGTTTCTTATCCATATTTTTCTCAACAAAGATAGGTTTAAACCCTTTTGGATCTATCTGAGCATAGTATGCAGCAGATGATTTTGTCATTGGTGTAGGGGTAAAATCCTGCACTTGGTCCATATATATTCCTTTCAAGGATTTATTCTGGGCAAGATTTTCCATATCTTTCTGAGTGCATCCGGGATGCGAAGAGATAAAATATGGCACAAGTTGAAAACGGAGTCCATTATCCTTGTTTACTCTGTCAAACTCTCTTTTCAAGCGTTCAAACAACGTAAACGACGGTTTGTTCATAAGCGCAAGTACAGCATCCTCAGTATGCTCAGGTGCAACCTTTAACCTACCGCTGGTATGCTTGGTTACAAGCTCCTCAAAATATGGTTTGGAGGAGCTGTCCAAGAACCCTTTTGCATCTAGGAACAGATCATATCTTATACCGCTGCCAATATATGCATGCTTGATACCTTTAATCTCTGCAACACTCTTATATAGCTTGAGCAGTCTTCTGTGCGAATTATTCAGATTAGGGCACATTTTAGGGAAAAGGCAACTCTTTCTAAAGCATTTTTCACATACACTCCTATCATTGCCTGCCATTCCATACATATTGGCAGTTGGCGCACCCAAATCAGATATATTCCCAGCAAAACCAGGCAGTTCTTTAAGCTTCTCTATCTCTGCCAGTATAGACTCCTCACTCCTGCTCTGTATATGTTTACCCTGATGCGCTGCAATTGTACAGAAACTGCATCCTCCAAAACATCCTCTATGAGTATTTATAGAGAACTTTATCATCTCATACGCAGGTATATGCTTCCCTTTGTAACGTGGATGAGGAAGTTTTGTATAAGGAAGATCATATATAGAATCCAGTTCTTCAGTCGTAGGAAGTGGATAAGGTGAATTTACAACAACATATCGTTTACCAATCTGCTCCACAAGCTGTTTTCCAACCATTCTATTGGCTTCAAGTTCAATTGCATTGAAGTTCTCAACAAATGCCTTCTTGTCTTTAAGACATTTCTCGTATGAATGGAGGAAAACCCTGTCGGGAGACTCACCTGGTTTCTCCTCACTAATCCATGCAACTTGCTGGAGTTTGTTTTTGTCTTCCCAATTACCCTCTTCTATATGACGGGCCAAATCTATGATTGCCCTCTCTCCCATTCCGTAGATAAGGTAATCTGCCTTACTATCTACAAGTACCGATGGTAGAAGTTTGTCCTGCCAGTAATCATAATGGGTAAAACGTCTTAAGGAAGCCTCAATACCACCAATAACAACTGGAGTGTCGGGGTAAAGTTCTTTGAGGATATTTGAATACACCTTTACGGCATAATCAGGTCTCATTGCAGGCGCTCCATTAGGAGTATAAGCATCATTACTGCGTAGCCTTTTAGCTGCAGTATAATGGTTTACCATAGAGTCCATTGCACCAGAATTTACACCAAAGAAAAGCCTGGGTGTCCCAAGCTTTTTAAAGTCGCGCAAATCGTCACGCCAGTTTGGTTGGGGAACAACAGCTACCCTGTAACCGTTGTCCTCCAATACTCTTGCAATAACAGCTGTACCAAAAGAAGGGTGATCTATATAAGCGTCACCAGTAAAGATGATTACATCTATATAGTCCCAACCAAGAGCATCAATCTCCTTTTTGGTTGTAGGTATAAATCTCCCTTTTTCCATCATTACATTCTCTCAGGCAATCTGATGCCCAAAATATCCATAGCTACTGTAAGCACTTTTGCAATCACTGCAATAAGGGCAAGTCTCTGCGCTCTAAGTGCAGGATTCTCTTCATTTAGAATTGTGGTATCATGGTAATACTGGCTGAACTCTTTTGCCAAGTCATATGCATAGTTTGCAATAACAGCAGGAGAATGTGCATCACCAGCCTCTTTAACCCTCTGAGGATATACATTAAGCATTTTAATAATCTCAATCTCTTTTGGAAGCAAAGCTCCCTCTGCAGCAATCTCCTCAGAATAACCACGCTCAGCAGCTTTTCTTAGTATAGACTTGATACGTGCATGTGTATACTGGATAAAAGGACCTGTATTTCCGTTAAAGTCTATTGACTCTTTTGGATCAAACAACATGGTCTTCCTTGGATCCACCTTAAGAATAAAGTATTTCAATGCACCCTGACCAATCATCTCAAACAAATCCTCTCTCTCAGCCTCTGGCATATCATCCAAACGTCCAAGAGCCAATGAAGTCTCTTTAGCAGTTGAATACATATCCTGAACAAGATCATCTGCATCTACTACTGTTCCCTCTCTCGATTTCATCTTACCCTCAGGAAGCTCAACCATACCGTATGAAAGGTGGTAAATAGAATCGCTCCAGTCAAAGCCCAATTTCTTAAGAATAAGCTTCAATACCTGGAAATGGTAGTTCTGCTCATTACCAACTACATATATATGCTCATCAAGAGTGTACTCTGCAAATCTCTGGTGTGCAGTTCCCAAATCCTGTGTCATATACACAGATGTACCGTCTCCTCTAAGAAGAAGTTTTTTATCCAATCCGTCGGGAGTAAGATCGCACCATACAGAACCATCCTCATGTGTCTCAAATACACCTTTTGCCAAACCCTCCTGAACAAGAGCCTTACCCAAAAGGTAAGTCTGAGACTCATAATATGTCTTATGGAATGAAATACCAAGACGATTGTATGTCTTGTCAAAACCATCATAAACCCATCCATTCATCTTCTTCCATAGCTCCACAACCTCAGGATCTCCCTGCTCCCATTTTACAAGCATAGCCTGAGCCTCTTTAAGGATTGGAGCCTGTTTCTCAGCCTCCTCAGCAGGAACACCTTGCTCAATAAGTTCCTTAGTCTGTTTCTTCAACTCATTGCTGAATGCAACATAGTATTTGCCAACCAAGTGGTCACCTTTCATTCCCGACGATTCAGGAGTCTCACCATTACCCATCTTCAACCATGCAAGCATAGATTTGCAAATATGGATACCACGGTCATTAACAAGGTTCACCCTAATCACATTATGGCCGTTAGCCTCAAGAAGTCTTGAAACCGACCATCCCAAAAGGTTGTTTCTGATATGTCCCAAGTGAAGGGGTTTATTGGTATTAGGTGAGGAGAATTCTATCATGACACTCTTGCCTGTAGCAGGAAGCTGGCCATAGTTCTCAGCTGAATGTATCTCTGAGAATGTATTTTTCCAAAACTCCTCAGACAACTTGATATTAAGGAAGCCCTTTACAACATTGTAATTCTCAACAAACTTTTCGTTAGCCTTAATATAGTCACCAATTTCAGCACCTGTAGCCTCAGGAGACTTTTTACTCATTTTAAGTAACGGGAAGGCAACAAGGGTAATATCTCCCTCAAACTCCTTTCTTGTCTGCTGTGTCTGAATCAATTTATCATCAGCCTCAACACCGTATAATGCTTTAACAGCCTGTTTTGCTATATTGCTAATAAAAATCTCTGGATTCATCTTTTAACTTGTCTTAGTTTTTAGAAAAATACTCCTTCATTGCAGCCTTAACTTTAGGAGAAAGGACAAACAATGTAAACATTGTAGGGAAAGCCATCAAAGCATAAGCAAGATCTATAAGACCTACTGCAGCTTTCAACGGAATCATTGCAGCAACTACAAGCATTGCCAAGAAGAAGATATTGTAATATTTAGAATACTTGGCACCAAAAAGGAAACCAGTACATTTTTGTCCGTAATAAGAATACGAGAACATTGTTGAGAATGCAAAGAAGAATAACATAGTCAACAACAAATATTTACCCAAACCAGGGATAGAAGCATCAAAAGCCTGAAGAGCAACACTCAAACCTGCAATTGAACCGCTGATACCGTCACCAAGTGGAAGAACATCTCTCTGGATTAGGATAGCTATTGCTGTAAGGGTACACACAAGACCTGAATCAATAGAAGGTCCAATCATTGCAACCAAACCCTCTTTAACCGGCTCGTTATTTTTAGAAGCACCGTGCATCATAGAAGCGGTACCCACACCTGCCTCATTTACAAGAGCTGCACGTCTGATACCAATAAGAGCAATTGAAACCAATGCTCCAATACCTCCACCAACACCTGCTTTAACAGTTAGTGCATCCTTAAAGATTGCGCCAAACACACCTGGCACCTCATGAAGGTTAGTAAGAATAATGTACATAACCAACAAGAAGTACATGATAACCATTGCAGGAACCACCTTGGTAGCAACCTTTGAAATCCTTTTGATACCACCAAGAACCACACAAGCAACAATTACAGTAATGATTACACCAATGATAAATCTAAGGGTAAGGGTATTCTGTTCGGGTGTAAAGAAGATTGAAGTGATTGCCTCAGTAAACTGATTACTCTGCATGATACAAAGAGTACCAATAAGACCTGAGATTGAAAAGAACACAGCAAGAGGTTTCCATTTTGGACCTAATCCCGACAGAATCATATACATAGGACCTCCCTGAACCTCACCTGTATCATCTTTGCCTTTATACATTACAGAAAGTGTACCCTCAAAAAACTTAGTAGCCATACCAAGAATAGAGCTCACCCACATCCAAAAGATAGCACCTGGACCACCTATAGAAAGGGCTATTGCCACACCTGCAATATTACCCATACCTACGGTTGCTGCAATGGCACTTGCAAGAGCCTCAAACGAACTGATCTGCCCCTCAGCCTTACTATTGTCATCCGACTTCAAAGCCTTGATAGCTTTGCCATAATACTTCAACGGAACAAATCCCGAATAAAACAAGAAATATAATCCTCCACCTACAAGAAGGATAAAAAGCGGATAGCCGCAAACAAAGTCACTGACAGCTGTGATCCACTGCCCAAGTGATGTTAGGAAGTCACTCATATTTATAGTTTTTTACAATTTTCAACAAGCGTTCAAAGGTACAAAAAATTACCCTCACACCCAAAAAATCTATTTCTCACCCATACACCGCCCATATTCTCCAAATATGCTCAAGATTTGAAGACAAAAAAAAGAGGATGGCCCAAATCAAATTGGGTCATCCTCCAAAACACTGCAAGTTTTGCAGATTATTTCAAACCTCTATTTTTCAAAAGAGGATCAATTCCTGGCTGTTTGCCTCTGAAATTGATATAAAGATCCATTGCATCTTTCTCACCAGCTACCTCAAGAATCTCATTACGGTATTTGTTTGCAACCTCCTGATTGAAGATATCGCCGGTCTCGCAGAATGCGTCATAAGCATCTGCATCAAGAACCTCTGCCCAGATGTAGCTGTAGTAGCCAGCAGTGTATCCACCTGAGAATGTATGGCTGAAGTATGTACTTCTGTAACGTGAAGGGATCTGTGAAAGAATACCTCTATCACCAAGAACTTTTGCCTCAAATTTCTCAACATCCAAATCAGCAGGAATCTCTTTCAATACGTGGAAGTCCATATCAAGGTATGAAGCTGCCAAATACTCTACAGTTGCAAAGCCCTGACCATATTTGCCTGCTCTCTCCATTTTCTCTACAAGCTCCTGAGGAATAACTTCACCAGTCTGGTAGTGTTTAGCGTAAACCTTAAGAACCTCTGGCTCAAATGCCCAGTGCTCGTTAAGCTGTGAAGGAAGCTCTACGAAATCTCTTGGATAACCACCCATTCCTTTGTATTTCACATCTTTTAGCAAGCTTGCCAAACCGTGACCAAACTCGTGGAAATAAGTAGTAACCTCATCAGTTGTAAGAAGTGCAGGTTTGTCCCCTACAGGTCTTGTAAAGTTACCGCAGATAGTTACAAGTGGAAGTACTCTCTCACCATTTTTGTATGACTGGCCTCTAAAGCCACCACACCATGCACCTGCTCTCTTCTGACCAGGACGTGCAAACATATCAAAGAATACAATACCAGTTACTGTACCATCATTGTCATATACCTCAAATGCCTCTGCCTCCTCGTGAGGAAGTGGAACATTCTCCAATTTCTTGAATGTAAGACCGAACAATTTGTTTGCTACGTAGAAAACGCCCTCTCTTACATTATCAATCTGGAAGTATGGAGCCATCTCCTCCTCACTCAAATTGAATTTCTCTTTCATTGCTTTCTGAGCGTAATATCTCCAGTCCCAAGCCTCAAGTTTGATATTTGAGCCCTCTTTTGCAATAATCTTCTGCATATCTTTAGCCTCTGCTTTAGCAGCTTTCAATGCAGGTTTCCAAATCTGGTCCAAAAGATCGTATACAGCCTCTGGGGTTTTTGCCATTCTGTCTACAAGGATATAGTCAGCAGCTGTCTCTGCGCCCATAATCTGAGCTCTTTTTAGTCTCAATTCAACAAGTTTCTTAATAACATCTTTGTTATCGTTCTCATTGTTGTTGTTACATCTGTTCAAATAAGCAGTAAGAATCTGTTTTCTAAGCTCTCTATTCTCCGCATTAGCCAAGAAAGGCATTACGCTTGGGTTATCAAGACCAAAGAACCATTTTCCCTCCTGACCTGCTTTTTTAGCTCTTGCAGCAGCCTCTGCAATCTGATCTGCTGTAAGACCTGCCAAATCAGCCTCATTCTCTACAACAAGAGTATAGGCAGCTGTCTCAACCAATGCATTTTGAGAGAACTGAAGCTGCAATGCAGAAATCTCAGCATTTACTTTTTTCAACTCCTCTTTCTTTTCTGCTGGAAGGTTTGCACCACCTCTCTCAAAGCCTTTGTAGATCTCCTCTACAGCTCTAAGCTGCTGAGGGTTCAAATTCATCTCATTTCTCTTCTCATAAACTGCCTTAATTCTCTGGAACAATTTCTCATTAAGGCTGATTGCACTATAATGTGCACTCTGAAGCGGTGAAAGCTCTTTTGCAATAGCCTGTAGCTCTGGAGAAGATTTTACACCATTTGCACTGCTGAAAACAGCTGATACATTTGAAAGCAACTCTCCTGTATTGGCGTATGCCTCAATTGTATTCTCAAAGGTTGGCTCCTCAGTGTTGTTTACTATAGCATCAATCTCTGCAATCTCAGCTGCCATAGCAGCTTTATATGCTGGTAGATAATGCTCTGGCTGAACCTGCTCAAACGGTGGAATACCATATGGGGTTGTCCACTCAGCAAGTAGCGGATTTTCTGCTTGTGGCTGGGTACACGAAGAAACCAATACCCCTGCCGAAAGTAGAGATAGCAATACTTTTTTCATAAATAGTAATAATATTAAGTTATTGATTTTTAAACTCAGAATTAACCCAAGTAGCTCTTTAGCAACTTGCTTCTTGCGCTATGTCTTAGTCTCCTGATGGCTTTCTCCTTAATCTGTCTTACCCTCTCACGTGTAAGTCCAAAATACTCACCAATCTCCTCAAGTGTCATCTCCTGAGCTCCAATTCCAAAGAAATATTTCACAATATCTCTCTCCCTCTCAGTAAGGGTAGAAAGAGCTCTTTCAATCTCCTTGTTCAAAGACTCGTTCACAAGACCTCTGTCGGCATTAGGTGAATCTGAGTTAACAAGAACGTCCAAAAGGCTGTTGTCCTCACCATCAACAAAAGGAGCATCCACAGACACATGTCTTCCTGAAACTCTCAATGTGTCAGCAATTTTCTCCCTTGGGATCTCCAAAATATCAGCAAGCTCCTCTGGAGACGGCATACGCTCATTCTCCTGCTCAAATTTTGAAAGAGCCTTGTTGATTTTGTTCAAAGATCCAACCTGGTTCAAAGGCAATCTCACAATTCTTGACTGCTCTGCCAATGCCTGAAGAATAGATTGTCTGATCCACCAAACAGCATAAGATATAAATTTGAAACCTCTTGTCTCATCAAATTTCTCTGCAGCTTTGATAAGTCCAAGGTTACCCTCATTGATTAGGTCAGGCAAGCTCAATCCCTGGTTCTGGTACTGTTTTGCTACAGAAACCACAAATCTAAGATTAGCTCTGGTAAGTTTCTCCAAAGCCTCCTGGTCTCCTTTCTTTATTCGCTGGGCTAGTTCTACCTCTTCCTCAACTGTAATCAGTTCCTCTCTACCAATTTCCTGTAGATATTTATCCAGAGATGCACTCTCTCTGTTTGTAATTGATTTGGTTATCTTTAACTGTCTCATGTGGATATTTTAACACGCAAAAGTAAGTAATTTATTTTAATTAAACACCAACTCCGTAATAATAAACATCACCATTGCGATAAACACCCTCTACAAGCAATCCTCTTTTAGCATTTTTAATAACCTCAAGTGCCTCTTTTACAGAACTTACGGGCATCTGATTTATATGAGTAATAATTAAACCTTTCTGAATTCCAGCATCTTTAAACTTACCTTTTTCCAAAGATTTCACCTCTACTCCACCCCTAATTCTCAAACGGGCAAGCAACTCTTTATCAGGCTCACCCAATGTGGCACCCATAACAACAGACTCATCTTCTCCAACCTGCACCACATTACTTTGTGCAGAACCGAGCACAGCATCCATCTCCATCTCTTTACCATCCCTAAAAACAAGTAACTTGATTATATCCTCAGGCTTATAAGCATTTACTGTAGCCTGTACGTCAGACGGGCTCTTCACTTTTTTACCATTGATAGCCACAAGAATATCCCCTTCATGTACTCCTGCATTAAAAGCTGCACTACCACGGACCACCTCAGCAACGTAAACTCCACTGAAATTACCCTTCATACCAGCCAAAGAAGCCAGCTCCTGAGTAAGCTCCTGCATAGAAATACCAAGTAACGCTCTTCTAACGCTACCATATTCCTTAATATCCTCAACCACTTTCCTTACAATAGCCACAGGTACAGCAAACGAATAACCTGTATAAGAGCCGGTATTGGAAGCTATAGCTGTATTAATTCCAACAAGTTCTCCTTTTGTATTAACCAAAGCACCGCCACTGTTTCCAGGATTTACTGCAGCATCTGTCTGAATAAATGACTCAATCTTGAACTCACCCCTCATATCAGGCAGAGATCTCCCTTTTGCACTTACAATACCTGCAGTTATAGTACTTCTCAAATTGAATGGACTCCCGATAGCCAATACCCATTCTCCCAAACGCAAAGAATCCGAATCGCCAAAAGGTATAACAGGAAGCCCATCAGCCTCTATCTTCAACAAAGCCACATCGGTAACAGGATCTGTTCCAACCAATGTTGCCTGATAAGTCTTATTATTATTCATTGTTACCTCAATCTGTGACCCATTGGCAATCACATGATTGTTGGTTACTATATATCCGTCGGGAGAAATGATTACACCAGAACCTGTACCTACACTCTCTCTAGGCATGGAGTGAGGTGTTCCGTACCCAAAGAAATGCTCCAAAATTGATGCTTCCCTCTGCTTTTCCCTCTTTACCACCTTTACAAACACCACTGCGTCAACTGAATTTTCTGCAGCATATGTAAAATCTGGAAAATTTTGGTTCTCAAGAGTTATTTCCCTGATTGTAGGTTTGTCATCCTGCTCATAGAAAAAACTGTCGGGAGTATCAGACACAAACTTGACAGCAGCCACTGAGGCTACAACGCTCAAAACAACCGACAAAATCAAAATTGCAAAATTTCTTTTCATAATCCTCTCTACTAAAATTTTGCAATAAGAATCTCAAATTATATGCCAAAAAATATTCTTTAGAGCACTCTGCCAATTTCTCATTTATCCGAATTATGATTATCTTTGTTACTCAAATTTTTTAAAGACAGAATTATGAAGTTTATTGTATCAAGTACAGATTTATTGCAAGGGTTATTATCGGTTCAGAAGGTGATTGCATCTAAAAGTTCATTGCCTGTTTTGGATAATTTTCTTCTCACATTGCAAGAGAATACACTTACCGTAACAGGTTCTGACGGAGACAACACATTAAAAACCATTCTAACCATCAATGAGGTAATGGAGGGAGGAGAGATTGCTGTACCCGCCAAACTTCTTACAGATTCACTTAAAGAACTGCCTACACAACCTATTGAGTTTGTATCTTATCCCGACAGAGGCATTGTAAATATAAACTGGGCAAGCGGTAGTGCCCAGATTCCATTCTCTGGAGCAGAGGACTACCCTACCCTTAAAGAGCTTGAGAACCCTACAGTAATAAAAATGAAAGGTTCCATCCTTGCAGAGGGTATCAACAGTACACTTTACGCAACTGGAGATGAGGAGTTGAGACCTGTATTGAACGGAATATATTTTGATATTGCAGAGGATTCTACAACTCTTGTGGCATCAAATGCCAACAAGCTGGTATACTATAGGAGGAATGACATAAAGTCAGCCGGATCTGCAGCATTTATCCTTCCTAAAAAACCTGCAAATATCCTAAAGGCAAACCTCGCAAAAAGCATGGATGAGGAAGTTGAGATTACTTTCGACAGCAAAAACAACGCTTACTTCAAATTCAACTCATTCCTTGTATTCTGCAAACTTATAGAGGGAACATACCCAGCATACAAGAGCGTTATACCTAAAAATAACACCAACGTAATTACCGTAAACCGCGCAGAGTTGCTGAATGCAACCAAACGCGTTGCCGTATGTTCAAACCAGGCTACCGGACAAATTGTTTTCAAACTTGCACAAAATCAGATTACAATTACAGCTCAAGACCTTGATTTTTCAATGAGTGCTACCGAGACACTTGGATGCGATTACGAGGGTGATCCTATGGAGATTGGCTTCAAATCATCATTCCTGATTGAAATTCTTGGAAATCTTGGATACGACCAGATATGCATTATGCTTGCAGATCCTCATAGGGCAGCACTAATCCAGCCTGCAGTACAGACAGAGCCTGAGGAGGAGATTTGTGCTCTTTTAATGCCAATGAGAATAAACTAAAATCTATGCAACTCAATCTTAAGAACCCAATAGTATTTTTTGACATTGAGAGTACAGGACTCAATGTTGCCACAGACAGGATTGTGGAAATATGCGCCGTTAAGGTTATGCCAAATGGAGACAAGGAGGTAAAAACCCGCAGATTGAATCCTACAATTCCTATCTCTGCCGAGGCTCAGGCTGTTCACGGCATCTCAAATGAAGATGTAAAGGATTGTCCTACATTTAAAGAGATTGCAAAGAGCCTGGCAAAATGGATGGAGGGATGCGATTTTGCCGGATATAACTCAATCAAATTTGACATTCCACTACTTGCAGAAGAGTTCCTGAGAGTTGGAATAGATTTTGATTTTCGCAAAAGGAACCTTGTAGATGTACAGAACATCTTCCATAAAATGGAGCAGAGAACACTCTCTGCAGCATACAAATTCTACTGCCAGAAGGATTTGGAAAATGCCCACTCTGCCGAGGCTGATACTCTTGCCACATACGAGATTCTATTGGGACAACTTGACAGATATGCAGACACCCTTGAGAATGATGTAAAAAAGCTTGCCGAATTTTCATCCAAGACCAAACTGGTGGATTACGCTGGAAGAATTGTCCTTAACGATCAGGAAATTCCGGTAATAAACTTTGGAAAACACAAAGGAAAACCTGTAGAGGAAGTTTTTAGGACAGAGCCAAGTTATTACGCATGGATGATGAACGGAGATTTCACTCTTGATACAAAAAAAGTGATAACAGACATAAAACTTAAGATGAGGTAAACATACTCGTCCAAAAAGTGTTATAACAGTGAACATAATAACAGTACCATACGGCAGCGAAGACTTTTACAGCAGACCGGACACATCTCTTAACAGGGATAGTAACGACTATTTCTGTCCGGAACAGGTAACAGAACTCGCTGCCTCTGTATTTATATACGCAAAAGCCATAAAGGCCGGAAAATGTGTCTCTGCAAAATTTGCAGGGAGATACTATTCTGTAATAGGGAAAGGGATACAGTTGATTGCAAATAATCTTATAGGCAACACTCAATGCAGTTGGTGGACTGCACACTCTCTCGACAACTCTACTTTTATTACAGAAGCTGAAAAAGAGGCATCTACAGTACCACAAGAGTACATAGAGAAAATAAATGCAGCATTTGAGAAAATTTCCCAACTGGTTTCTTTTAGAACTGGTGATTATATTGCAGTTGGGATTGAGCCATCTGCAATTATAGAAAAAGGGACCCCAACATTCAGATATGGGGAAAAAGAGATAAACATTATCTGGTAAGCGACACTGCAGCGCTCTGCGCTGCCAGTGCTCCTGTAGAGAAGGCAATCTGAAGATTATACCCACCTGTATCACCATCCAAATCGAGTACTTCGCCGGCAAAATACAGACCGGGAACCAATTTTGACTCCATAGTCTTTTGGGATACTTCCTGAAGACTCACTCCTCCTGCTGTTACCACACATCTCTCATAACCAACATAACCACCTATCGGGAAACTCCATGATTTAAGTTTTTGTGCCAAATTATCAACAGTTACCCCTTTATTATCCTCTACAAATAATTTAACAAGTTTGCCAGGAAGCAACTTAGGTAGAAGGCCTTTAAGTTTGTCACCTTTAATATCTGTCAGTTCGCGTGTTATTCTGGTCTGCAGTTGTTGTACTGAAACAGCAGGTTTCATATCCAGTCTAACCTCTACTTTCTGACCGTTCATATGGTTATAGACACCTTTACGACTTATTTTAAAACCAATAGGTCCCTCTATACCGCCATTTGTAAAATCAAGGTCACCAAACTCTTCCTGCACCACATCTCCATTTATAACCAACTGTACAGAAACATTTTTAAGGGAAATCCCATGATATTCTTCCCGATAATTTTTAGGGGTGAGTGCAGTAAGGGATGGAAAGCATGTGGCAATTTTATGTCCAAGTGATTTTGCAAAAACATAACCGTCACCAGTAGAACCAGTACTCTGATAAGAGAGTCCCCCCGTTGCAATAATCACCTTTTTGGAAAAACATCTGAAGCCATCTAAACATTCTATTATAAAACAGCCTTGATCATCTGTTTTAAGAGAGGTCACTTCAGCATTTTTTCTCAGCTGCACTCCTCCGGCAAGTATATTTCGCTCCAATGTTGAAACAACATCCAATGCTTTCATACTTTGAGGAAAAACTCTATCCCCCCTTTCTACCACAAGAGGAAGCCCCATCTTTTCAAAACACTCCATTACGGCCATATTACTCATGCCGTAAAATGCATTCTTCAGAAAAACATTTTTGGGGTGAATATGAGTTGCAAACTCATTCCAAGGTTTGGTATTGGTAAGATTACAGCGACCTTTACCTGTAATCCCTATTTTAAGGCCGCATCTGTGCATTTTCTCCAATAAAAGCACATTTAGTGAGCCTTTCTCTTTATTGAATAAAGAAAGGGTAGCAGCGGCATACATGCCTGCTGCTCCCCCTCCTATAATTACAATATCGTAAACTTTACCCAAATTAGTAAACTTTAACTTCGTCGGTACCGTTAAGGATTGCAAGTCCGTTGCCAGCCAACGCACCCATCTCATCCTCTCCAGGATAGATTGATACAGGGGCAATAAACTGAACTTTACCTTTAACAATCTCCATCAAATCCTTGTTGTAAGCAATACCACCAGTTATGATAATGGCATCAACTTTACCGTTTACAACAGTAGCCATTGCACCAATCTCCTTAGCCAACTGGTATGCAAAAGCTTCATTGATAAGAATAGCCTCAGGATCACCTGCATTCACACGGTTCTCAACATCCATAAATGAGTTGGTACCCAAATATGACACTATACCACCCTCACCGGAAATCATTTTTCTTATCTGTTTCTCGGTATATTTACCACTGAAGCATGCATCAACAATAGCTGCAGCAGGAAGGCCACCCGATCTCTCTGGAGAGAATGGGCCCTCACCTCTAAGAGCATCATTAACATCAATTACTCTACCTTTGCTGTGGATTCCTACAGATACTCCACCACCTAGATGAGCTACAATGATATTCAAATCTTTATAATCCTTGCCATTATTCTTAGCATACAGTTTAGCAATAGCTTTCTGATTAAGTGCATGGAAAATAGAGACTCTTGGGAACGCTGCATGACCGGAAATTCTTGCTACAGGCTCCAACTCATCAACAACTACAGGATCTGCGATAAGAGCCTTAATACCGCCAACCTCAGCTGCCAACTCGTTTGCTATAATTGCGCCCAAGTTACTTGCATGCTCACCGTTTCTGCCGGTTCTGATATCCTCAATCATTGCAGCATTAACCTCATATACGCCACTTGGAATAGGTTTAACCAATCCACCGCGTCCTACAATAATTGCAAGAGAGTTGATATCAATATTATTCTCTTTAAGAGCAGCCTTAATGGTCTCTTTTCTGAAATCCAACTGATCAATCACATTCTTATAAGGGGCAAGCTCCTCATTTGAGTGACGCAAAGTCTTTGTGAAAACCTCAGTTGTATCCTCATATACCGAAATCTTTGTAGAAGTTGATCCCGGGTTGATAGCTAAAATAAGTTTACCCATAATAAATTATTTTGCAGTTAGAGCTGCCAATGCAATTGAGTTAAGTTTAGTCTCAGTACTGTCTGCACGGCTAGAAAGAACGCATGGAGCTTTTGCACCAGCAACCATTGCAGCCATTTTAACACCTGGACAGAAGTGGCCAGCCAATTTATAGAATACGTTTGCAGCCTCAATGCAAGGGAATACAAGACAATCTGCATCACCAGCAACATCACTCTTAAGTTTCTTAATCTCAGCAGCCTCTTTGCACAAAGCAACGTCCAAAGCCAAAGGACCGTCTACTACGCAACCTGCAATCTGACCTCTATCTGACATTTTTGAAAGCATAGCAGCCTCAACACATGCAGGCATACCTGGAAGCATCTGCTCAGTAGCTGTAATCATAGCAACTTTTGGTTTCTCTACGCCAAGAGCTTTAGCTGTATTTGCTACATAACCTATCATAGCCTGTTTCTGTTTCAAATCAGGAGCAGGGATAACAGCGATATCAGAAATTACAAGAAGTTTGTGATAACCAGGGTTCTGAACAACACAAACGTGGCTCAATACAGCTTTTGGAGGAAGAAGACCTTTCTCCTTATTAAGGATACCTCTCATATATTTGTCTGTTGAGCAAAGACCTTTCATTAGGATATCTGCCTCACCAGCATTTACCATATCAACTGCCTGAGAGATTGATTTAAGCTCATTATTATTGTTAACAACTGTAAGCTTGGTAATATCATAGTTATTCTCAGAGCACACCTTCTGAATCATTGTCTCATCACCTACAAGGATACCCTCAACTATACCTGCCTCAACAGCCATATATACAGCGCTAATTGTATGGTCATCAACACCCCATGCTGCTACAAGTCTTTTTTTTGGTTTTGAGCGCAACTGCTCAAACATCTGATCAAAATTTGTAATCATAATCTGTAAATGTTTATAGTGTTATTATTTTGTAGTCAATCTCATTGTCTCTTGAGCTATAACAAGCTCCTCGTTTGTTGTTACAGTAGTTACAACTACTTTAGAACCAGGTTTGGTAATGATTCTGTCCTCTCCTCTAACCTTGTTTGCCTCAACGTCAAAGTCAATGCCAAGGAAAGAGCATCCGGTACAAACATCCTCTCTTACGCTCATGTCATTCTCACCAATACCGCCAGTAAACACTACCATATCAACACCGTTCATTGCAGCAGCATATGCTCCAATAAATTTCCTCACACGGTATCTGAACATATCCATTGCAAGTTGTGCTCTATGATTGCCCTCTTTTGCAGCAGCCTCAATATCACGCGCATCTGAAGAAACGCCTGACACACCAAGGAAACCGCTCTTCTTGTTAAGGACATCGTTTACACCTTTAACGTCTAGATCGTATTTGCTCTGAAGGAAAGTAACGATACCAGCATCAACATCACCACAACGTGTACCCATTACAACACCCTCAACTGGAGTAAAGCCCATAGAAGTATCTACAGATTTACCGTTGCAGATAGCAGTTACAGAACCGCCATTACCAAGGTGGCAAGTAATGATCTTTGAATTATTGAAATCCAGACCTGCCAATTTTGCAGATTTCTCAGCAACAAACTTGTGGCTTGTACCGTGGAAACCGTATCTTCTCACTTTATCTCTCACGTAATACTCGTATGGAATTGCATACATGTATGCATACTCAGGCATAGTCTGGTGGAAAGAAGTATCAAATACTGCAACCTGTGGAATTTCAGGCATAAGTGAACGTACCGCCATAATACCCAAAAGGTTTGCAGGATTATGCAAAGGAGCAAGCTCACAACATTTCTGAATACCCTCAATAACCTCACTGTGGATAACTGCACTTGAACTGAAAAGGTCACCACCATGAGCAACTCTATGGCCAACTGCATTAATCTCCGAAAGAGATTTAAGCACACCCTGCTCTGCATCAACCAAAAGATCAAGAACGCTCTTAATACCCTCAGTGTGATCAGGAATAGGTTTGCTGATTACAAATTTGTCCTTATCAGCAGGTCTGTGAGTAATCTCACCCATCTCAAGACCAATTCTCTCAACAAGGCCTTTAGCCAAAACAGCATAATCTGCCTCGTTCTTCATATCAAGCACCTGATACTTCAATGAAGAACTTCCGCAATTCAATACAAGAATTATCATACGTTTTATAATATTTAGTTATTTATAGTCTAATTTAGAATGGAAACAAATATAATGATTTTTATGCTTAAAAGCCAATTTATTTCACCATATCCTTCAACTTGGATACAATTTCTTTCCATTGGTGAGGAAGCATTTCCCTCCACTGTTGTGGCGCAATATCCTTTACATATTGCGGGAACATGTCAATTATCTGAGGAAACGGCCTCCAAATACGAGGAACAATCACCTCAACGGCCTTGTGCAAAACAGAAAGTTCAAGATTGTCATCCATCATAAAACTCTCACCATCAAACTGAACGAGTCCTGGCTTCTCCCTTTTGATTACAACCTCCTTACATCTGTAAGTATCTACAAAAGGAGAATACTTCAATGTTTTAAGGAAAAGTTCAGCTGTCAGCAATGGCATTGTAACCTTTGGAGCCTCCCTCCAAACCACCACATCCATCATTCCATCAGAAATATTGGCATCGGGAGCAATAAAAGCATTGTTTCCCCACTGTGAACTGTTAGCAAATGTAATAAGGAACGCCTTTCTCCTTATAGTTGCCCCATTTATAACTATCTCATATTTCTCGGGTCTATACTTTACATACTCTTTAGCGCAGAACTCAACATAAGTCATCAACCCTCTTGACCCGGATTTATTGAACTTTTCTCCCACAACTGCATCAAATCCTATCCCTGCCGTGCAGAAGAAAACCTTACCGTTAATCTTACCTGCATCAATAAATTGTGGACGTCCGTTAAAAATTGCATCCACTGCCCTCTGGTAATTGAGAGGTATATTCAAATGCCTTGCAAGTCCATTACCAGATCCAACGGGCACAATACCAAGTTTAACCCTTGAATTTATAAGTCCCTCTGCCACCTCATTTACCGTACCGTCGCCACCAATGGCAACCACAGCCTCATAACCGCGTACAACAAAATCCCTAGCAGCAACACACGCATCCCCAACACACTTGGTCCTATAGAATTCCGTTTCATACTCCGGATGCAAAGCGGCAACCTTCTCAATATACTTGAGAATCTCCTTCTTTCTACCCGTTCCTGAAATGGGATTCAATATGAACGCAATCTTCTTCATACTTGCAAATATACTCCAATTTTACTACCTTTAAAAAAAATTCAGAGGCGATGGAGAGAGGGGTTACAACATATTCTGTGGTTTTCTTATTGGGAATAATTTCTGCCTTTTTGCTACCCGTTAATCCACTGCCACTTACAGCCACCACACCCATTTTCATCCTCCTTGCATACTATACAAAAAAGAGGACAACTTTGTTCCTTGCAACCACCCACCTGGCAATCTTCGTTTGTGGAGCTACCGGATGTACACTCGCACAACAAGGGGAATCTCTTCCTCCCGACAGCATTACACAAGCTATCACCCTCCATGCCTCAAACCTGCAGAAAATGGCCGCCAGTCACTTCTTAAAATTTACTCGCCAGCCACAGGAGCATGCCACCCTTTGTGCCCTCACAATAGGAGACAAACGTTACATGACTAAAGAGCTGAAGAGATCATTCTCGGCTGCCGGAGCAATGCATGTGCTGGCCCTGTCGGGATTACATATAGGAATTGCATTTGCTATAATCTACAAGATTCTGGCAGTACTGATCCTCTTCCCTGGTGGACACACTGCCAGAAATCTCATTGCACTGTTATTTATAGTAGGATACACGATTCTGTCGGGATGCTCACCCTCAGTAGTAAGGGCTGCAACAATGATTTTCATTTACAAGATTGCAGCCGGTAAATTCAGAAAAATTGGTTCATTGGAGGCTATTGCACTGGCGGCTCTTATCACCTGCATTATCTCCCCATTGCAAGTTTTGAGCATAGGGTTTCAACTCTCCTACTGTGCAGTACTTGGAATAGTTCTTCTCTACCCTACTTGTAAAAAATCATATATGCAAATCTCCATTGGCAAACGCTGGAACAAAGGATATGCCCAAAAGGTAACCGCCTGGCTATGGAACACCATTTCCCTCTCTGTCTGCTGCCAGATTGCAACCCTACCTGTAGCCATATGGCACTTTGGCTCCTGGGCCCCACACTTTCTCCTTACCAACCTTGCCGCAATTCCACTGGCTACCGCCATCCTCTACACCCTTACTGCCACACTTATCCTGCAGCACATCCCTTTAATTGGAGACCTCTCAACCCGCATTCTCCAATTGCTGCTGCACACCCTCAACTCCGCAGTTGACTTCATTGCGTTGTAATTTATTCAATACGCGTCAAAACCATAGATGACGGTATAGAAAAACCTACAAGAAATTCGTCATCAAGAATACCTGATTCATTTCCATTTTCTGACTCCCAAACTGGTTCTCCGCTTGGCATGGGAAACATATAGAAATGAAGTTTGTTATAATCTGAAGGCAACACACAGACTGACGACCTCATTTTAGCCACATCTGATCTATTTATAGTTTTGGGATCTTTAAACAATATGCCTAAAAGAGAATATTGTATATCATACCTGGGCTCTCCTTGCAGAACAAAAGTAATATAATTAAAACTGCAATTTCTTCCACACTCATTTATCCTATCCAAGTAATCGTATATTACAACTCCATCTTTAACATACTTATACACTCCCACAACTTCAGGATGAGCTTTTCCATCACTAGTAATATACATATGACTTTTAGTCTTAAGGATAAACCACTCTGAATCTGTTTTATATTCCCAAGTCCCTATAAAATTGCTAAAATCAGGCATTTGAATATCCTGTGCTTTCAAAACATTAGAGAATAAACCCATAAGGGCAAATAATATAACTGGAATTACTTTCATAAAATTAAAGATACAGTGGATATAATAACTATAAAGATCTTTAAGCACTTATAATAGATTAATTGCCATTTTTTTATAATTAAAAGTGGCCAATCAGTCAAAGACTTCCTGGCCACTCTATAAAGCAATTTGAAAAATCTATTTAAGGATTACCATTTCCTCAAGAAGGTGATTTGCACCGGCAAGTTTGTCAATTACAAACAGTGCAAATCTGATATCCAAAGAGATATTTCTGCAAACCTCAGGATCAAACACTACATCACTCATAGTACCTTCCCAAACTCGGTCAAAGTTAACACCTATAAGGTTACCTTCTGCATCAAGCACAGGACTGCCGGAGTTACCGCCTGTAGTGTGGTTGGTTGCTATAAATGCAACAGGAATTGAGCCGTTCACCTCCCATTGGCCATAATCTTTTGCAGCATGAAGGTCTCTAAGCTTCTGAGGGATATTGTAATCATAGATATTTGGATTATCCTTCTCAATAATTCCATCAAGACTTGAAACTGGAGTAAAGTACACTGCATCTGATGGAGAATATCCTTTAACATGACCATAGGCAACTCTCAAAGTTGAGTTTGCATCCGGATAGAATACTTTGGTTCCTCTGTTTGCCTTATTATACTCCATCTGGCCACTCATATATGTACGGTACAAAAGGGTAATCTCCTTATTTACAGAGTCCAAAATTGGAGCATAATTCTCATTAAAATATTTGTTTGTCTGCTGATAAATCTCAGCTGCCATCTCAAGATTTGGCTGCTCTCCAAACAATGCATCTGCCCACGCCTCAATTGAACCGTATTTAGCAAGCTGCTCTTTAAAATAAGGTGATTTATACTTATCATCTATATTCTTATTGTATGCATTATACAACGCCACAAAAGACTCCTTATCAATTGGCATATAGTAGTCTTTCCAGAATTTCTCTGCACCTTTCTGTCCACGACCTGCAAATGAGACAATCTCCACAGCATTCAAAGCCTCGCTCTGATAATCCTTTACTAGAGAAAGCTCCTCTATTGCGCCATATAGCTCATGGAATCTTGCAACAAGTCCTTCATACTCAGGCTTGCCTTTAGACCACTCTGTAAACTTAGACTCAAACTCCTCCTTATTCTCTACTGCACGCATCTTGATTATACCCTTGGCCTCACCCTGCCATTTCTTCCAAGCATTTGCCACAGAAGCATTCTTGGATGCATATTTGATTCTCACAGCCTGATCTTTTGCCATCTCCCTATTCTGGATATCGAGACGCAGGGTACGCAAAGCAATCTTATGAGGATTTGATACTTTTGCTGTGTATCTTGCTGCATCTGAAATCAAATACTCATTTGTTCTGCCAGGGAAACCATATACCATTGTAAAGTCTCCCTCACCTATTCCTTTAGCATTGATTTTAAGGAACTTTTTAGGTTTGTATGGAACATTCTCCTCTGAATACGCTGCAGGCTCATTATCTTTACCTGCATAAACTCTGAACAAGCTGAAATCACCAGTGTGTCTTGGCCACATCCAGTTATCTGTATCTCCACCAAATTTACCAATTGATGAAGGTGGTGCACCTACAAGTCTTACATCTGAAAATACTTTAAATACATACAAGTAGTACACATTTCCGTAATACAAAGGCTTAACCTGTACCTTAAGGTATGGGACATCCCCTTTTGCCTTCTTCTCAATGGCTGCAATATTCTTTTCTACAAGAGCAATTCGTTTTTCTTCGCTCATGTCCTTCTTATATCCTTTAAGCACTTGCTCGGTTACATCCTCCATATACTCAAGGAAAGATACTGTAAGTCCTGGGTTAGGAAGTTCCTGATCTCTTGTCATAGCCCAGAAACCATCACGCAAATAATCATGCTCCACAGAACTATGAGACTGTATCTGACCATAACCGCAGTGGTGGTTTGTAATAAGAAGTCCCTCAGGTGAAATGATCTCACCGGTGCATCCGCCATTGAAATGCACAACAGCATCTTTCAAAGAAGAATTGTTTATACTATAAATATCCTCAGCAGTAAGCTTGAATCCCTTTGCCTGCATATCCTGAATGTTCATGAAAATCTGCGACGGAAGCCACATACCCTCATCTGCCCTCAAAGCAGTAACACTCACACAAAGAGAAAAGAGGAACAATGTCAATCTTTTCATTTTTTATAAGTTAGATTAGTGAATACTCTATTTTACTTTCTTTACAGGATCACATGTAAGTCCTACACCCAATTTCTTGAATATCTTTCTGTCCACCTCACTCAACATAACTGTTGAATGCACCTCGCAACCATTCAAATTAGGCAACTGCTCCAATGCTTTCTTACAATTCTCATCCTGGTTACTTAACATAGAAATTGCAACAAGCACCTCATCTGTATGCAGTCTAGGATTGTTTCCGTGCAGATACTCCAATTTTGTCTTCTGTATTGGAGCAATCATTTCCTCAGGAATAAGTTTTACATTATGGTCTATACCTGCAAGATGTTTGGTTGCATTTAGAATAAGAGCGGCACTAGGTCCCAGAAGTTCACTTGTACGGGAAGTAATAATTGTTCCATCCTGCAACTCTATTGCTGCCGCAGGAACACCCTCCCTCTCTTTTCTTTGTTTTGCTGCTACTGTGGTCTTTCTATCCTCTGTTGTAATCTTAGCCTGTTTTAGTAACAAACCTATCTTGTTAACCTCATTTTCATTATCTCCCTTCTCTGCCAGATTACACAAAGCATAGTAATATCTTCTGATAATCTCATGTCTTGCAGCATCACAACAAACATCCTCATCCTCCATACAATAGCCCAACATATTAACACCCATATCTGTTGGTGACTTATATGGACTTTCACCATATATACCTTCAAATAAGGCATTCAAAACAGGGAATATCTCAATATCCCTATTATAGTTTACTACGACATCTCCATAAGCCTCAAGATGGAACGGGTCAATCATGTTCACATCATCAAGATCTGCTGTAGCAGCCTCGTATGCCATATTCACAGGATGTTTCAAAGAAAGGTTCCATACAGGGAATGTCTCAAATTTGGCATAACCAGCCTTAACTCCCTTCTTATGCTCATGGTATAGCTGGCTCAAGCACACTGCCATTTTTCCGCTACCAGGTCCTGGAGCTGTTACCACTACCAAAGGACGGGTTGTCTCAACATAGTCGTTTTTACCAAATCCTTCATCAGAATCTATCAATGCCACATTATGCGGATACCCCTCAATAGTATAATGATAATATACCTTAATGTTCATCCTCTTCAGACGCTTGCGGTACGCAACAGCACTAGCCTGTCCGTTAAAGTGAGTAATTACTACACCACCCACATACAAACCAACCTTCTCAAACTCGCCACGCAAACGCAATACATCCTCATCATATGTAATTCCAAGGTCTCCCCTGGTCTTGTTCTTCTCAATATCAAGTGCACTGATAACCATCACCACCTCGGCATAGTCTTTCAGTTGCACAAGCATCTGAAGTTTACTGTCGGGAAGAAAACCCGGTAGCACTCTGCTGGCATGGTGGTCATCAAAAAGTTTACCTCCAAACTCCAAATAAAGTTTGTCTCCGAACTGATCAATACGCTTCTTGATATGCTCGGATTGTATCATAAGATACTTATCGTTGTCAAATCCTTTCTTCATACGGGTTACAAAGTTAATTTTTTTGCTGTACCTCTACAACAAAGTTCAAACAAAAAAACTCACGTTTTATGCAACTTCTTGCTATATTTGGGGTTAAATAAACAGAAATTATGAACAAGCTTTCAAAATATATTGTCATTTGTGCAATTACCGCTGTTATACTGTTCCTGGCATGGTATTTCAGCAATATCCTCACATGTATACTTGTGTCAGCTGTACTTGCACTTATTGGCAATCCGCTGATGAATTTCTTAACCTCATTGCAATTGGGAAAGTTTAAGGTTCCATCTGCAATTGCAGCCCTCATTACCATTATTGCAATAGCTGGAATCATCACCGGACTAATCCTTTTCATCATCCCACTTGTTGGAAAGATTGTAAGTGAGATGAGCACCATAAATCTGGAAGAGATCAACAACAAACTGGCCATTCCTCTGCACGATATAAATCAAAGGATGCACGAGTTTTTCCCTACAATGGATAAAAATTTCACTATTGAAGACATGGTAATGGAGAAAATAAAATCCATATTCAGCTTTTCCCTATTTACAGATGCCTTCAATTCAATCACCTCCTTTCTGGTGAGTACATTTATATCAATATTCACTATTGTATTTGTAACATTTTTCTTCCTCAAAGACAACAGTACATTCACTAATATGATCCTCATTTTTATTCCCGACAAATATGAGGAGAATACACGCAGGGCAATTGCCAGCGTAAACAGCCTGCTCATCAGGTATTTCACCGGAATTAGCGTAGAGGCTATCTTCATAACTGTACTCAACACTATAGGACTGCATTTTATCTGCGGAGTATCATTCCAAATGTCTGTTGTGCTGGCTTTTCTGTCGGGAGTATTAAACGTGATACCTTACATAGGACCACTTACTGCCGGAGGATTTGGAACAATTATGGGAATCATCTCATTCTACAGTGCCGGAGCTGATCCTGTGATTACAACTCTTACCATAAAACTGATTGCAGTATTTACCGCAACCCACCTTATAGATGTATTCATTTTTCAGCCATACATATACTCTAACAGTGTTAAGGCTCATCCCCTTGAGATATTCCTTGTAATTTTAATTGCCGGCAACGTAGCTGGAATTATTGGAATGCTCATAGCTATCCCTGCATACACAGTATTACGTGTTTTTGCAAAAGAGTTCCTGTTCAGATTTAAAGTAGTACAGAAACTTACAGACAAAATGTAGCAGCATGACACACATGCCATAAATAAAACCCCGAAAGTTTTTGATATGAACCCCAAAAGTTAGACAAAAACTTTTGGGGTTTTGTTATGTTAAAAAAGAGAAAGAAACACGGCTATGCAGAACGATTGAAGTATATGCATATGCTTGAGAATGGTATTAGTAAGACGTTTATTGAACAGGAA